>NZ_DATHKG010000120.1:0-11419 GCF_035489435.1 Flavitalea sp. | reverse complement strand
CTGAGGTTGGTTTGATTGCCACCTTCGATTCCTGCCCGGAGTTACCGCAGCCGATCAGGGCCCAACAGCGACCAGCACTACAAGCATACTTAAAAAAGCCGATCAGGGAACAAAAGCCGATCGGAGACAACAGCAGAGACCCGGCATGAACAATGGTATTAACCAGGAATCACAGTGGCAAATCAAATCAACCGAAAGGCCCATCCGGCGAAGGGAAGAACCGAGTGAGCGCCATGAACGTGCAAAATCAACCGGCTCAGATAAGCGAGCTATCTAACGGCGAAATTTAATTTACCCGGAAATGCTACTGAAATGCCTTAACCGACAAGATGAGAAAGAATAATTCCGGTGGCAACAGCCGCATTTAACGATTCAGCCTTACCCCGGCGGGGAATAGTGATGCACTCGGTGGCAAAAGCCATCACTTCGGAACTGATCCCCTTTGATTCATTACCGATCACAAGGATCCCCCGATCCACAGATTTGTATTGATCCAGGGACTTCCCTTCTAGGGCTGCGGCATAAACCGGAGTTCCCGGCCTGGCTTCGAGAAAGGAAGCCAGGGCTGCATGGTGCACCCCCACCCGGGCTATACTTGCCATCGTGGATTGAACAACCTTCGGGCTAAACTGGTCTGCCGAGCCAGGGCTGCAGATCACATGTCTTATTCCAAACCAATCAGCGCAGCGGATGATGGTGCCGAGATTACCAGGATCCTGTATGTTGTCAAGCAGGAGGATCAGGGAATCGACGCTGTTTGACGGAAATTCAAATAACGGTTTTCGAAAAATTGCAAGAACTTCGTTTGGGGTTGTCAGAAACGAGATACGTTCGAGTTCCTGGTGACTTATAGTATGGGTGACGGATGAAGCTGAGGCAGGAAGCACGCTGCGGTTGGCGGAAAGCCACTCTTCAGTAGCGAATAGAGAATGCATCAAAACCTGGTTGCCGGCCAATAAATCGTTAATTATTTTCGGCCCCTCTGCCACGAATAAGCCCTCATCATCCCTAAATTTTTTCTGGCTTAAACTTTGAATATATTTGACCTGCGATTTAATCAACATCGTGTTATGTTTACAGCTTTATGTTATTCCCCCGGCAAGTTAGCTTTTTTACCATTTTCCGTTCCGCCTTTGCCATCCTGATGGTCCTGCTGTTGGTCGCATCCTGTACAATACCCAAAAAATACCAAAGAAACCAACCATTTGTCTATAAAACGGTCATTAATATTGACGGGCCTCAGAAAGGCCTTGAAAAACAAAAGCTTAAAGCAGGTTTGGAGAATCAGATTTCAGACAGCCTGAAAGTCCGGACCATTGTAGCACTGGGTTTTCCAACACTACTTTACAATAAACTTGAACGTCCACCGGTGTTTGATTCGGGCAATGTTTCAAGATCCAAAGCTTCCATGACCGCATTGCTCAACTCGGTCGGTTATTTCGGCCCGAGTATCACCGACACATTTTTAATAGATACCGTAAGGGATCAGCAAAGAGTAAGAGTTCAGTTCACGGTAACACCGGGCAAGCAACTAAAACTGGACTCAATAGGATATGAACTCACTCATCCTGAATTTCAAAAACTTGTCCTTGAAAACCGCGAAGCGTCGTTTCTGAAAAAAGGCGAGCCCTATTCTATCCAGGTGTTGTCATCAGAGCTTGATCGACTATTGCTCTTGTTCCGAAATCATGGATTTTATAAAATAGTAAAGGAAGATTTCATCATAGAAAGGGACACTGTGCTTGCTGCATTAATTGACCCTTCTCTTGATCCCTTTGAACAGTTTACTTTGTTGGAAGAGCTGAAACGAAAAAGAGAGAATCCTACGATCAACGTTGCAATAAAACAGGCAAGAATAAAAGACTCAAGCCATTACAGCAAGTATTATATTGGAGATGTCCGGGTGTACCCGGATATGACGATACAGGAAGAAATCGCCCCGGTTGAAAAGACCCATGACAGTTTAAATTCAATTCATTTCTTCTATCGCACCAAAAAATTCAAATTACCTTATTTATCGAGGAACATTGCGCTAAGACCCGGGGGTTTGTATAAGATTGAAAATTATTATGCGACCGTAAATAATTTCAATCAATCCGGTGCCTGGGGCCAGGTAGATGTGGCATTTTCTGAAAGAATGGATTCCGTACCGCTGCTTGATGCGGGCATAAGGTTGTATCCGGCAAAAAAGCAGAGCCTCAATATAGCATTTGAAACCAGTCGCAATAGCGGAACTTACCTTAGCACCGGGCAGTTGTTCGGTACCGGCCTTAATATCGGGTTATTAAACCGTAATGCTTTTCGCGAGGCTGTTCAAAGTACTACAAATGTTCAGTTTGGTATTGAACTTGGCCGAAACATAATCCAGACACTACAGAGCGGTATCTCTCAAAACATTTATATTCCCCGATTCATTTTACCATTTAAAGTAAAAAATGAAAACAAACTGAACTCGCCTAAAACAGCTGTTTCTCTTGGTGCTGCATATACCAAAAGGCTTGATTTTTATGACGTGCGTTCTGCCAAGGCCTCTTGGGGTTATGAGTGGGGTAAAAAGAAACATGCCTGGAGATATATTCCTTTCAATATTGAGTATACTGAAATCATCAAGACAGACAGTTTTCTAAAACTGGAAGAGGAAATTCCTTCCCTTAAGATTGCATTTAATAATGGATTTATCATTAGCCAGATCTTATCTTATAGTTATGATCACGGCTCCCGAACCAACCACGGATTATTTAAAACAAGGTTGGAAGAAAGTGGTGCCATTGTCGGGCTCATCAAATCGCTTGACCGCGGTGAATTACGTCGTTTCATTAAGGCCGATATTGAATATAAATACCTGATCGATCAGCCAAAATCGACCTGGGCATTCAGAATGTTCGGTGGTTATGGTTACAGCTATGGACAAACAAAGGACGGCCCCGAGCAATACCTTCCTTTCTTTAAAGCATATTTTGGAGGAGGGCCATATACTATGCGGGCCTGGCAGGTAAGACAATTGGGACTCGGCTCAAATAATTTTTACGACACCCTGAAGGGAGGTATCGACAGGTTCGGTGATATCCAATTGGAAAGCAATATTGAATACCGGTTCGACCTCGGAACGCTGTTTGGGATAAAATTCAAGAGTGCTTTTTTTACCGATATCGGAAATATCTGGAACCGTTCAAATTTTGACAATGAGAAACTGGAAGGTTCTGAATTGACATTTAAACATCTCTACAAAGATATTGCTGTAGGTGGCGGTACCAGTTTACGTATTGATTTTGATTTTTTCCTGATTAGGTTAGACTGGGCTTATAAACTCAAAGATCCTATTTATTCATATGACAATGCAGGTTGGTTCCATAAACTGAAAATTACGAGCGGACAATTACAGTTCGGGATAGGCTATCCGTTTTGATTCATTTATGAGCAGCATCTTCCAATTGCTGAATGGTAACAGCGTCTTTCAGTTCAAACTCACCGATACGGGTTCGAACAAGGCCACTGAGATACGCCCCTGATCCGAGGGCTTTACCATAGTCATTTGCAAGACTTCGTATATACGTGCCCGTCGAACACACAACCCGAAAATGGACCATTGGCAATTCTATCCTGGTTATAACAAACTCTTTGATCGTGATTTTTCTTGGCTCAAGCTCGATCTCCTTTCCCTGGCGGGCTAATTTGTAAATTCGTTTCCCATCTTTTTTGATCGCTGAATGCATTGGAGGAACCTGGAATATTTCTCCGGCGAATGCTTTTGTTGCATTTTGAAGTTCGGCTTCGTTGAAATTTTGAACAGGCAGCAAGTTCTCCGGTTCGCTCTCAAGATCATAGGTTGGTGTGGTAGCCCCGAGGGTAAAAGAACCTATATATTCTTTTTCGGCAGCCATATAATCGTTGATCCTTTTAGTAAATTTTCCTGTGCACAATATCAACAGTCCGGAGGCCAACGGATCCAGGGTGCCTGCATGACCAATCTTCTTAATCCTGAGCACATTACGCACTTTCCGTATCACGTCGAAAGAGGTCCAGTCGTATGGCTTATCGATCAGCAAAACCCTCCCCTCTTCATATGTATTCTCCAACTGCTCCAACTTTTTTTTCGCGCGAAGATAAGGCAAGTTTTAAAAGTTGTTAATCCCCTGTCAAGACTTCTCAAAAGGTTTAAAGGGAGTTTAAAAAGATTTACATGGATTTAGATAGATTTATCCCAGGCATCCCTCATGCTTCTTCCTATTTGCGCATAATCATTTCCCAGTTCGCGTACAAACAGGTTTTCAGGTATTCTATGAAATGCTTTCCAACCGCGTTCAGGAAACAAATTTCTGTAAGGTAGAAAGGTGAACACTCCGTCAACGGTGCTGACACTTGCATATTTGACAATCAACATAGTGGCTTTCTCGGTTCTGAATTTCCCCTTTTTTTTATACGTTTGCCTGAATTCCCTGAAATACTCATACGATTCCGCGTCCACTCTTGACCGATGTATATGTTCTACTAAATATTTACCCAGTTCATAGTCAGAGACATCAGCAGGCAAAACGGTAATGTCATCGGTAAAATAACTAACAGCATCATCTCTGTTATTTCTTGTAACTAAAATAATTTTATCAGGATACAAGTGGGCTGCAGCGGATTGTTGTATTTGTGATTGACTCAATCGGAATAATTTAATGCCAAATCTTCTTATTTGACATACCAATTTACCGATGCACCAGATTAAATTGCCTGGCGGGCTTTTAATTCGAGGTATTTGTTCACGGTATTAATCGTAAGTTTTTCCGGAGGTGTAAGTATGGTGAAGATCCCGTGTTGTTGAAGCTCTTTTACCATTTGTCTTTTCTCGAAGGCAAATTTTTCGGCGATGGTCTTTATATATAAAGATTCAATATCGCTTCCGGGTTTGTCTGTCAACTGTTTCAGTTCTGTGTTCTCAAAAAACACCACAAGCACCAGGTGGTTTTTCGCAATGCTTCGTATATAAGGCAGTTGCCGCTGCAGACCTGATAATGATTCAAAATTGGTAAACAAGATTACAAGGCTTCTCGAAGTGATGCGCATACGCATATGTATAAGAACCTTTTCAAAATCGGTCTCGAGGAATTTTGTTTCCTGGTTATAGAGCGTCTCCATAATGGTAGCCATCTGAGCAGATTTGCGATCGGCTGGCAGGAATTGATTTATTTGGTCGGCAAATGTCAGCAGGCCCGCCTTATCTTGCTTAATCAGTGCAACGCGGGAAAGAATGAGCGTTGCATTGATGGCATAGTCGAGAAGGGTCATTCCTTCAAAAGGCATTTTCATAACGCGACCCTTGTCTATCAGGCAATATACTTGTTGGCTACGTTCGTCGGTATAATTATTCACCATCAGGTGACCACCTTTGCGTGCAGTAGCTTTCCAGTTAATACTCCGGATATCATCACCGGCAACATATTCTTTGATCTGTTCAAACTCAAGACTGTGACCAATCTTACGAATGCGCCGGCTACCGGCTTCCGAGAGATTATTGGAATAAGCCATTATTTCAAAGCTGCGAAGGTCAACAAAAGAAGGCATCACTTTCACAACATCATTTGCGCCAGACTGGAAACGCCGCACCACTAAGTTTAAAGGTGATTTTACAAAAACGTTTGTATCAAGAAAAATATATTCACCCCGCTCCACCGGTCTAAGCTGGTAGCTGATTTCAGTTTCACCGTTTCCTTCAAGTGTTGTTTTTAACAGGAAATCTCTTTTTTGAAACTGCACTGGTAATTCATCGATTATCTTAAGGCTGGCTTTGAATGGAAACTGGTTGATTATTTTAATTCTTACCGTATTCTGGTCACCATTGCTAAAACGTTCTGCAAGTTCGCGTGAGGCAATCACTGAATTTGAAGTGAAAAACAGGATAACATAATCCAGCAGTACAAGTGCAACAAAAACAAAAAACAAAAGCCTGATGACAAACACCATTCCAGGTAAAAGAAATGCAAGTGCAAACAAACATGCTATAATTGCCAGTGACCAGTAAAACCGGGAGCTGAAGAACAGGGAAGTCAGGTATGTATTTATAATTTTTAACAAAACGAAACCACTTTAATTATGAGTGATGAGTTATTAGTGATGAGTGATGAGTGAGTTGTTAAGTGACGAGTTAAGGATTTAATCCATTCACATCTTCACTCATCACTCATAACTCATAATTCATAACTCATCTCGGTACTTCAATGCTTTGTATAAGTTGCAGAATGACGTCATCAGTCTGCGCGCCTTCCATTTCTTTTTCGGGTGAGAGCACGATACGGTGACGAAGCACATGCGGAACAATGAAGATGATATCTTCCGGCGTTACGAAATCACGGCCACGCATAGCCGCAATTGCTTTAGCGCCGTTTAACACACCTATAGAAGCACGGGGTGAAGCACCAAGGTATATCGATTTATGATTCCTGGTTCCCGCCACAATAGCGGTGATAAAATTAATCAACTTGTCTTCAATATGAATACTTCTCACCTGGTTGCGCAAAGCGGTTATCTGCTCAGCCGATAAAACAGGCCCTACTTCATTCAATTGGTTTTCCAGGCCCGAACGATGGTGATGCGATACAATCCGGAACTCCTGTTCAGCGGTCGGATAACTTACTTCGACTTTAAACAAAAACCGGTCGAGCTGGGCTTCGGGCAAATGATAAGTTCCCTCCTGCTCTATCGGGTTTTGAGTGGCTAGCACCATAAATGGCGCAGATATAGGGTAAGTAGTGCCATCAACGGTAACCTGTCTCTCCTCCATCACCTCAAACAAAGCAGCCTGGGTTTTTGCCGGCGCACGGTTAATTTCATCGATCAACACTAAATGACTGAAAATCGGTCCTTTCCGAAACTGGAAATTGATGTCTTTAGGATTAAAGACCGTCGTGCCAATTACATCGCTTGGCATCATATCAGGTGTAAACTGTATTCTTGAAAAATCTATCGAAACGGTTTTTGCGAGGAGTTTCGCAGTAAGTGTTTTTGCCACACCGGGAACACCTTCGATCAACACATGGCCGTCTGCCAGGATAGCTGCAAGCAATAATTCAATCATCTCTTCCTGTCCAACGATCACCTTACCGATCTCGGCCTTAAGATTCTCTACCGACTGTTGCAATGAACCGAGATCCGTTCGTTGTTCAAAAAAATTATCTTCCATCTTTAAATTTAGTTTTAAACTTATCTAATTTCTGATTGAATGCCAGTAACAGTTCATCGCTCACGAGGGGGCGTTCCTGAACTATCTTAATATGTTGCACGAGATCTTTTACTTCTTCCGCTGTGTGTCCCGACTTATAACTTAACTTTTTCTCAAAATTCTGATCAAGACTGGAAGTGGTAATATTATAATGTTGTCTTACCTGTTCAAGGAAATGTGTAATCATCTTGCCAGCCAGGTTCTTGTTGTCTTTGCGTTGAAAATAAAGCCGCCCGATTGTTTGCACAAAATCTACGGAAGCATTTTTCAGGCTGGGCTTCAACGGGATGGCTCTTTGTTTTCTTTTCGATTCAAAAAGATAAATTAACAAAAACAACAAGAGCAGCAGCCATAAGGTCCAGGCCAGGGCCGGTTGTTTCATCATCCAGCTGAATGCGGAAAAGTCATTGTTTTCATTGCCACTGCCATTGCGATGATAACGGAAATATTCATCCCAGATTACTTCATCTAACTGCGGGGGAAGATATGAGAGAGCCTGATCATAATATATCTTGTTATTTTTATGAAGCAGGAAAAAATTCGTAAATGCGGCGGGTGCGAGCTGGATAAAGAGTGAACCACCTCCATCATAAGTAAACTTTACGAAGTTCGGTTTATTGTCATGATTGTATCCAAGTACCTGGGTAATGTTGTTATCAAATTTTCTTAGATAATTATCCAGTTGCAAACCGGGATATGCAAATGATGTTGTATCATTCTCAATTGGATGAATAAGACTAAGCGTAAGTGAGTCCTCCATCGAATCAAAGCCAGATTCCAATTGTGCTTTTAACCTAAGGCTATCCAACAGGTTATCAGAAAATTCCATCGCTGAAATAAAGATATGGTTGCCTTCGCTGATATAATTCATCATCGCCTGCAGTTCCCTTCTATCGGGGGCTACTACCGGTGAAATGATGATGAGCGCAGATTCACCAGGATTGCTGCTATCCGACCCGTCATTTGTCAACTCTTCCAGGTTGTTTAGATGATACTTGTCTGGTGACGTTTTATTTATACTTATTTCGACACCGGGAAACATCCGCTTAAGGTTCTCATATGCATAAAAGGTTCCATAAGGTATCTTATCATTTTTCCAAAAGGTCAGTTTCTCGTTAAGCTTTTTTTCTTTACTGCAACTGGTGATAAAAATGGTGATGCCTGCCAGAAAAAACAGCACCCATCTTTTAACAATGGCAGTTTTTGCAAAAATATCAGAAGAATTACAGATGGAATTTATCCTCATACTTTCAATGAATTTTGAAAGTGATTAAAGCTGTGTAACACAATCTCAAACTGTTCGCGGTTAAGCTGGAAGTTTCCATACCATACATGTTCGTAGGCTGAACTAAGAAAGCCGAACTCTTTTCCTTTCGCATAGTTATTCACCTGGCTCCTGTAATTCTGGTTGGTTGATTGAGGATGAAAGCTGATCCATCCTTTCTTGTCGAGCAACTTCAGGGTCTTGAGATAATGAAACCTTACAACGGCGCGCTGGTCATTTACTTCAAGGGCATCTCTGATAAGTTCATCGAGGTTTTCTTCCATCAGGGTTGCTTCATCACCAGTGGCGTTTACTTTTTTCTTTTTGGGAGAGGATTTAAAAATATAGAGGTTGTTGACTATGATTACTTTGATAATCAGAAAGATTGCGAGCCCGAACAACAACAGGTATATAAAACCCCGCACAGCTGGTCTCGAAAAAAAATCAGCCAGTTTTTGCCATAGGGATATACTGTTATTTGAAGGCTTCAGGGGTTTTCTTACCCAGTATGCCGGATCATTTGCATATTCAAAATCTTTTTGTTTTTTTAAACGGGCAGTGATAGAATCCGCGACTTTACGAAAGATCAGTGTGTCCGGAACCTGCGGCTGGATGGAAGACCTGGCTGAAGGCGCTGATTCGGGAAAATCCGAATCATCATAAAAAGGTGCTTCAATTACCTGATGAGCGGAATCGATGATCAGCATTGTGTCCAGGGGATCCTGTTCCTGGGAAAACCCAGCAAGACCCATAAGGATGAAATATAAAATGAACGTAGCTTTTTTAAATCGGCTCATCCGGGAAATTGATTTTTGATACTGCCAGCTGTTTATTTACTTTGATTGGATAGATTACAAAATACCAGATGATGAAACTGATGGATGCAAGCAGTATGGATGCACTAACAAGCCTGGGCATTGTTGAATAACGGGTAATAAAACCTTCAAGGAAGGCTGCCATAATAAAAACAGGTATCAGTCCGATCATTAACTTGAGTCCTTCCTTCGTGGCTTTTCTTAATGATTGTATCCGGCTCAGGGTACCCGGAAATAAAATGCCGTTGCCTACGATAAGTCCTGCGCCACCCGCAATTATGATAGCTGAGATCTCAAGGGTTCCATGAATCCAGATTACCAGCACCGACTGGAGTCCCAGCCCCTTCGCAAAAAACATATATTGAAAAGCCCCAAGCATAACTCCATTTTTGAATAGTAACCACACGGTTCCGATCGATAACAGGAATCCGGCTACAAATGTTATAAATGAGACCTTGATATTATTGACCGCGATGGCTACAAACATGTTTAAACGTTCCTTATCCTTATAGACACCGAAAGGATCTCCACGTGAAATGTTTTCGTCAGTCATCTCAACATAGCTGTCACCGAGTACACCGCGAACAAAGCTATCATCATGGGCGGCGGAAACGGCCGCCATGATAGCGAAGGAGGTAAAGATCAAAAATGCATATAGAAGTTCTTTGTGATGGCGGCGCACAGTAAGCGGCAATTCCGTTTTCCAGAACTTCCAGAATCTTGAAGTCTCTTCTTTTTTATTCCGGTAAATACCAAGATAGATGCGCGAGGCAAGTCCGTTCAGGTATTGTGTGACCTTGCTATGGGGGTAAAAAGTTTTTGAGTAACCCAGATCGTTGACCAGTTCGGTAAATTCCTTTGCCATCTCATCGGGATCAGAATTTGTTTCGTACTGGTATTGCTTCCATTTCTCAATATTCTTTTTGATAAAAAGACCTTCTCTCACAGAGGAACTGATTTAATACTGCTGGATTGAATAAGTGTGACCTTGCTCACTATCATAGAATTACCAATATACAATTTAGAATTATAAATTTTAAATATTAAATATTAAATTTAGCGCTGCATGGGATTGGTCAAATTAGATACAGGTTTTAATATACAGGTTGAGTTTGCCGTTACTCCATTTCATAAACGTCTTATTGCATGGTTGATTGATCTGCTGGTTTGCTGGATCTATATCAAAATCGCTTCTCTGATCTTTCATATTCCTTCTTTTTTTATCTGGACCGGGAGCTGGAATTGGAAGGAGATATTGCTGGGGTTTCCAGTGATGTTTTATCACCTGGTTTGCGAGATCATCATGAATGGCCAGAGCATTGGTAAAAAAATCATGAATATCCGGGTTATCACCGCCCAGGGCGGTCAGCCTGGAATTAGTCAGTATATAATAAGATGGGTATTCAGGCTGATCGATTTTCCGCTACTGTTATTATTCAGTATCATGAACAATGACCTTCCCTGGTATTTATTTCCGTTAATATTTATTGGACTTGCTTCTGTAATTTTCACAGAACGATCGCAGCGGGTTGGCGATATTCTCGCCGACACTATAATTATAGATCTGAAAAACCGCACATCCTGGGAGGACACTGTTTTTACTGAACTGGAATCTGATTATGAACCGAGATATCCTATGGTAATGCAGCTAAGCGATCGGGATATCAATACGCTCAAGAGCATCATTGAGTCTGTGAAAAAGAAAAATGATTATGAACTGGCCATGAAAATCGCTGACCGGATCAAATCAAAACTAAAAATGGAAAGCGACCAGGAGCCTTCGGATTTTTTGAAGACGCTTTTGAAGGATTATAATTACTATTCGTCGAATTAGTCTGCAGTTGGATATTTTCAATCAGCATCATTATGCAACAGTTTTTGGTCGCTTCTTCGCACCGTTGGGAGCAGGATTGTGCCTTTTTGCGGCTGTGTCCCGTGGTTAATACCTTTCGTTATGCCGTTATTTGTTGTTGTCTCCGATCGGCTTTTTTGCCTTGATCAGCTTTGTTAGGGTTTCTTCCAGTGCTGGTTGCAGTATCGCCCTGATCGGCTTCAGTAACTCGACCACGGTACGAAGGCCGCGCAAAGGCACAATCCCACTCCCAACTAGCTCATCCACTTGGGGGAATATCATAC
>NZ_DATHKG010000119.1:0-40627 GCF_035489435.1 Flavitalea sp. | reverse complement strand
GTAGCATAAGCCAGCATCCACATAGCACCATAATCAGAGTTTTTCATTGCGTCTTTATCTGAGCCCACAACTCCACCCAGGTAAGACTGTGCACCTATCTTAAGATTCATATAATCTTCCACATTCCACATCGAAGTGATGGGATCAGTGAGATAATGATGCATCTTTTCAATTCGTGCAGTGAGGGATTGCCTGTTTTCGCGCATGTTGACTGATTCCTTAAACTTGTATACATCATAAACAGCATGTGTAAGCGCTTTATACCAATCCCCGCTACTAAGGCTGTAGCGAAAGTTGTAGGAGATTTCTTCACCCGCCTTCAACGAAGAGCGAGGTTCGCCCAGCACCGGGTAATAAATAGTGGGGGTTAATTCCGATCTGCGGTTTTTGTGCGATAATCCAAGATACCAGTTAGCATGGGTGTTGGTATCTTTCGCCCAGGGATCCCGTGCCAGACCCGGCTCTGGTATCACTGAATAAGTGATGCCATTTTTTGAAGTGATGATGGGACATAATGTACTTGCAGATCTTTCCCGATATATAACCGGCAGTGTTGGTATTCCATGCCCATAAGCATAAGCCAGCGCAAAGTTCTTCTGCATTTTATTCCCCTGGAAATAACCAGGCACGGTAGCCCATGATAAATTGTTCTCACTGACCGACGCCAGGGTTGGACTAGCCAATGAAAAATAACCAGGACTTTTAACTGCTAATGTTTGTTTAACGATGATATCAGTTGGAAAGTCAGGATCAATGCTCCACTCAGTAGTCACCATACCGACCTCGGTACTATGCTTAAATTGAATGCTGTTATTGGCCAGCTTTGTTCCTTCAGAAGGGAAAAAATAATAAGCCTTTCCGGCAGTGTTCAACGAAACGGGGTTGGTGCTCTCGGCCCATTGCCTGATCTGATACTTATATAATGGCTCAGGAAAATCAATACCCGTAATGGTTTGAAACGCCGTATCAGGTGTTTTCTTCGGCATCTCCGCAGAATACAGCAAGGTATTTTCTCCGGTTGGATTTGCAGCCTCAATCCATTGTTGTCCTTTGCGAACCGAAAGCTGGTTGATCTCCCATCCTTTTGAAGTTTTCTTCCACCCTATCCGTATATGATCATTGCTCAGGCTTAAACCAGATTTTGATTGTGCATCCAGCGTTGTCCAAAAGAACAAGTTTGCACAAGCAAACATCAATAGAACCGGTAGGTAATTTATTTTTGCCATCAGCACTTTTATTTTTTTCAAAAACAACGTAATCGAGTTATGAGTGATGAGTGATGAGTTAGTGATGAGTGAGTGATGAGTGAGTGATGAATTAGCGAGTGATGAGTGATATCTGACGAGTGCAATAAGATCGATATTACAAAACATCTCTCAGTCTTCATCTAAAACCAAAATCCGTAACTCATCATTCATCACCTATAACTCACCACTAACTCATAACTCATAACTCATAATTCATAACTCTGTTGACCTATTTCCAGTCCGGGTTCTGTTCAAGTAAGTCATTCGCATTAAGCTCATCCTGTGGTATAGGAAAATACCTATGTTTTGCAAGCGGTGTGCGTGTCGGGAAAACATTATTGACTGCTTTCGGAATCTCGGTCAGAAATTTATTGGTGCGGGTAAGATCATACCAGCGATCACCTTCGGCAAACAGTTCCCATGAACGTTCCTGTAATACTGCGTCAATGAAAGCATCTTTACTTAAACCTGTGGTTAAGTTAGCAAGGCCGGCCCGGCTTCTAACCGCATTGATAAATCCATAAGCAGCACTGCTTCCTCCGTTTAACCTTGCTTCTGCTTCGGCAGCAATCAGGTAGATATCGGCGAGTCGCAGCAGGGGAATATTCGTGGAGGTTGCACCACCCACTGAATTTGCATCCTGGTATTTTTTTATCAGCACGCCTTTTGGAGTAATAGGTGTGATGTCTTTCTGTGCAATGATGGCTCCTGTACGGGTTGTATAGTTTGTATCAAGCAACAAACGGCGTTTATCGGCAGGATTAAAAGAATCGAAGAAAGTCTGATAAGCAAACATCGATCCGAAAGTCGTCTTACCATAATCAGGAGCAGTGCTACCGACTGGACCCATCAAACTCATCAGCTGGTGTTGGCGACCGGGAGTATAGCTCTCCGCTTCAAAGGCCCAGATATTTTCTACCCTGGCCAGATCTTCCTTATCATAACGATATACGTCGCGTACATCAGGCATCAAAAGATATTTGCCCGAACTGATTACTTCCTGCGCTTTCGACAATGCCTTTGCCCAATCTTCATTGTATAAGGCAGCCTTTGCATACAAAGCATTAACCGCTTCTTTGGAAGGGCGGCCCCTTTCAACTGCCGGGTATGAAACCAAACCTGCAGCCAGGGCGAGATCCAGGTCAGCATAGATCTGTTTGTACACATCTGCCTTCGGACTTTTAGCTACATAAGCTTCGGCTTCTGTTACGCTGGCTTTTATCTTAACAGGCACATCTCCAAAGTTTTTTGTTAGCGTCCAGTGATAAAATGCACGCAAAAAATATGCTTCTCCAATGATCTGCTTTTTACGTGTTTCATCCATGGTTGCATCAGGCACTTTCTCAATAATCCAGTTGGATTTTTCTATGCCATCGTAACATGATTGCCAGGTTTGCTGGGGAGATTCAAATAAACGTCCGTTAGATTTCTGAACGGTATAGTTTGCATCATAGGTAAATAAAGTCAAAGTATTTCTTCCAACCACCGGGCGGGGATAAGTCTGATCATTACTGAAGTCAGACAATACGGTGAGCGAAGGTCCATTCGCCATATCGCCCAATGGGCCATAAGCTGCAATCAGGCCTTTTTCTGCATCAGAGGCAGTTTTATAAAATGCTTCGGTATAAATTGATGAATAGATGGTTTCGTCGAGTTTTGAACAGGAGTAAAATACCAGAGACGAAGCCGCGATGAGTATGGGGAATTTTAATGATTTCATTGTTTTTGTTTTTGAAGATTACAAAACAGGATTAGAACGTTACCTGGATACCACCGAGGAATGAACGCGCCTGTGGATACACCAGGTTGTCGATACCGATCTGTGTATTTGAACCGGCAAAGGTGTTCACTTCCGGATCGAAGCCACTATAGTTTGTAATCGTAAACAGGTTATTAGCACTCACATATATGCGAATATTATTAACTCCCTTGATTGGTGGAAAACGATAACCAAGCGTGATGTTTTTGCAACGCACATAAGATCCGTCTTCAAGAAATACATCACTCAATGGTAATCGACCACCTTGAGAGGCACTTGCATATTGATTGTTCGGATTTGTTGGAGTCCAACGATTCACCATTCCACCAAATTGATTGCGTAAACCGAGCGGGTTCTCAAAAGCAAGGCGGCTCAGGTTATAAATATCGTTGCCTTGTGAGCCTGAAATGAAGGCAGAGAAATCAAATCTTTTATAAGATAAGGAAGTGGTAAATCCAAAAATGAAATCAGGATTTGGATTACCGGTGATAACCTGGTCATCGGAAGTAATCACCTTATCACCATTTATATCCGCCACGCGATGACCGCCCAGCCTTCCATCATAACCTGGTAAGATGGCCTGGCCGGTTTGGTTTATTCCTTCGAATTTGAAAGTTTTGAACATTCCAAGTGGCTGACCAACTTTCAATATAGTGTAGTTAGTTACGAATCTTTCCTGGGTAACACCGCCATCAAGATCCAATACTTTGTTCCGGTTGATGGTCATGTTGCCGGCTACGTTCCATTTCAAATCGCCGTCGAGCACCAGGGCATTGACTGAAAACTCAATACCCTTGTTTTCAAGTGAGGCGAAGTTGCCCGTGATGCTGGTATAACCAGATGACAGCGGCAGTGTTTTTATATAGAGTAGATCTTCTGTAGTTTTCTTATAAGCATCAACCACGATATTCAACCGGTTTTTAAAGAAGCTGAGATCCAAACCAATATTTACCTGTGGTGATCTTTCCCATCTCAGGTCAGGATTTGCGATACCGGTTGGATTGATACCTGTTGCATAGATATGATTGAACTGGTAGTTGCTACCGGTTGAAGCCACTGTACTTAAAGACTGGTATGGCGAGATGCCACCGGCATTACCAGTGATACCATAGCTGGCGCGCAATTTCAGATCTGAAATAAAGGGCAGGCTTTCCATAAATGATTCATCGATAATTCTCCAGGCTGCAGATATAGCCGGGAAAAATCCACGTTTGTGATTTGCTCCGAATTTGCTGGATCCATCATAACGTGCTGTAACATCAACAAGATATTTGCCTTTGAAACCATAGTTGATACGACCCATGAATGATTCCAGTTCCTGCTTGTTGCGGCCGCTGCTCACGGTACGATTAAGTGCAAGTTGTACCGCTTCGTTTTGAGTTGCATCATTTGGAAAACCGGAAGCAGAGATATTGTTGAATTTGAATTGTTCTTTCTGGAAAGCATAAACACCGGTGAATTTCAGGCTGTGGTCTTCCGAAAAATCACTGGTATAGGTGAGGATAGATTCGTGCAGCAGGTTATTTCCGTAAGAACTGTTTTTTGCACCGGAGCCGGAGTTATCGTTCAGATCTGTTTTGCTGATAATATAGCGTGGTGAATATTGATCGTTCAGGCTGCTTTGTATGTCTGCATTAAATGAAGCGCGATAGGTAAGTCCTTTTACGATAGACCATTCGCCATAAAGGTTGGCGAGGGTTCTGAAAATTGATGTACGGTTCAGGATTTCTGCGAGCCCGAGTGGGTTGGTGACTTCGCGGTATTGTCCGTTGGCCTGTTCGCCGAAAGGAAATAAAGTGCCATCGGCTTTATAAGGTTGAAGTGTTGGTGGGGCACCTATTGCAGCACCAAGCACGCTACCGGTAACTGCAGCACCATCACCCTGGCTTTGTGAACCTGTAAGAATACCTGAGTTTATTGAATTTGATCCAAGTATACTTGTTCCTATCTTGATTTTGTTGCTGAGGCGGTGATCGAGGTTCAAACGAATTGAATAACGTTTGAAATTTGATTTGATGATGATACCATCCTGGTCAAAATAATTTAGTGAAAGTGCAAGCTGGGTTTTTTCGTTGCCACCTGTAATAGAGAGCTGGTGATTCATGATTGGTGCTTCCTGGAAAATCAGGTCCTGCCAGTTAACTCCTTCGCCCAATGATTTTGGATCGGGGTAGAAGTTATTGCGGAAGACTTCATTATCAAGCGTTGCAAAATCAGCGGCGTTTAAAACAGGTAGTGTTTTGTTTACTTTCTGCATACCGAAATAGCTGTCGAATGTGACCCTGGTAGCACCGCTTTTGCCGCGTTTGGTTGTTATCAGCACCACCCCGTTTGCAGCACGTGCGCCGTAGATAGCGGAAGCAGAAGCATCTTTCAACACTTCTACCGATTCGATATCATTTGGATTGATGGTTGAAAGCGGGCTCACATCTGTTATACCACCACCGTTGGAAATCTGGATACCGTCTACAACGTATAATGGTTCAGAAGTACCGGTGATGGAGTTGGTACCGCGGATGCGTACACTCACGTTACCACCCGGGGCGCCGGAGTTCTGGTTGATCTGCACACCTGAAACCCGCGCCTGCAAACCCTGGGCAACGTTGGCTATCGGTGTTTGTGTAAGTTCGGTGGCTTTTATTGATGCGATAGCGCCGGTGGTTTCTCTCCGGCGTTGCGTACCATAACCTACAACCACTACTTCACCCAGCGAGCCATCTACCGGTTTCAGGCTGGCATCTATAAATGTTTCATCTTTTAATTTTATTTCGAAGGGGCTGTGGCCGGTAGCAGTTATCGCCAGTTCATCACCGGGGGAAGCCGAGATACTGAATTCTCCGGCGGCGTTGGTAGCGGTACCTTTCGTGGTAGTTTTGTTGACTACACTGGCAGCTTCGATGGGGCTGCCGTTTGCTGTTGTGACCTTGCCTTTAATAACCGTTGCCTGCACCTGGGCGGAGAGAATAGTTGGGGCGCATAGGGCAAGTACCCAAATTGCGATCAGAAAGACTCGTTTAATCATATAGCAATCGTTTGAGGTTTTACAATCGTTTGAGGTTTTGCAATCATTTGTTATCCTGGAAAGAACCGGGGATAAAACTATCAATTCTTTGCATCCAACGTATACCGGGAAGAATCCGTATCTTG
Organism: Flavitalea sp.; assembly: GCF_035489435.1. Taxonomy (NCBI): domain Bacteria; kingdom Pseudomonadati; phylum Bacteroidota; class Chitinophagia; order Chitinophagales; family Chitinophagaceae; genus Flavitalea; species Flavitalea sp. The sequence goes on along the minus strand of NZ_DATHKG010000119.1, from coordinate 34,474 downwards.
TATTTATCTATCGGTTTCGTTTGCACAAACGTTTGCGATAGCTAATATTTTTTTGTCACAAACCTTCGTTTTTGCCATATGCCAAGAGTAAAATGCAATAAGTGTGATAAAGCCGAAACCGTGCTTAGGTCGGGATTTGTAAGAGGTAAACAGCGGTTTTACTGCAAGGAATGTAACTATCATTTCACCCTCCATCATGAGGGTAGAAAACCGCAAGGCAGACAGATAGTTCATCAAACTACTATTATAGATATAGCAAAAGCAATCGGGGTTTCAAACTCAACTGTTTCACGTGCCCTTCGTAACCATGCTGATATCAGTTTTGAGACCAAGGAAGCCATCAAGGCGCTGGCAGTAAAGATGGATTACCAGCCGAATCTTTTTGCACAGAGCTTTGCAAAAAAGCAGACCAATATCATTGGTGTGATTATACCTAACCTGGAGACTACTTTTTTTTCAATCATGTTATCGGGCATTCAACATGTTGCAAATCGATATGGATATAAGGTGATGATCTGCCAGTCTAATGAATCGCATAAAACGGAGGTCGATAATATCCAGGCCCTTATGCGTAACTGGATCGATGGCTTATTGATTTGTCATTCCCTTGAAACTGCATCATATGAGCATATCAAGGTGCATATGAATAAAGGGATTCCCATCGTACATTTTCACCGGGTTTGTATGGAGACCGAGACTTCCAAGGTGATGGCAGAAGACGTGAAAGGTGCCGAAGAGATGACTGATCATCTGGTGGCTCAGGGATGCAAAAGAATTGCGCTTATCATTGGTCCGCATCACCTGGGGATCACGGTTAAACGTTTATATGGTTATCAGAAAAGTCTGAAAAAACATGGGCTTCGTTTTGACGAGGACTTGATAGCTTATACTGATTTTACGCATCAGTCGGTGATCATGCATGTTGATCGCTGGCTGGCAATGCCGGAACGACCCGACGCAGTATTTTCTATCTCAGATAAATGTGCGATCCACACATTGCGTTATTTGAAGCAGCTGCGGATACCTGTACCTGCCGCGATCTGCGTGGCCGGTTTTGGGAATGATCCCATGGGAGAAGTGATTGAGCCCGGACTTACGACATACAATTCAAATACACTGCAGGTGGGCGAAACTGCAGCTCAATTGTTTTTCGACCAGATTCTGAGCGGCGAAAACTTCAAACCAAAAACCAAGATTATAAAAGGCAATATTATTATAAGAGGATCGACAATAAGACATGGGAATGTCCAGGACCTGTAACATGAAATTGCGCTACTCGTCATAAGCTCTGCAAGTCACCGTGAAAGCCTTGTCAGTCCCCGCGAAAATCTCTGCGAGTCCAAGCGAAAAAGCTCTGCGAGTCCAAGCGAAAAGCTCTGCAGGTCCACGCGATATATGTTTAAATCCGGTTTTTAAAAATGACCGCTATCTCAGTCAAAGTGCGGATGGTTTGACTGAAATAGCGGTCATTTTAAAAAATCAGTAAAAAAGAGTTCCTGCGGCTTAGTGTGCGAGAAAGTCAATTCCATACCTTTTCAATTAGTGGATCCCGGGGAGTTAGTGGATCCCGTAGTGGATTCCGGGGAGTTAGTGGACCCCGGGGAGTCGAACAGCAGATCCCCGGGAATCAGTTCATTGATCCCGCAAGGGAGAACCCTATTTTGTTCCTGTTGTTGAATTTGGAAGCTTGTCTTTTACCCTTATTTCTTGTATTTTGATCGGGCCAGTGTCGGCATTTGTCTGAAACTGGAATATTCAGCAGATACAAATGTAATGACCATCTGTGCCAACGCGCTTAAAAACTATGCATAAGCTTCTCATTCAGACCACTCTTTTAGGCTTCCTTTCGATGTACGCATTAACAGCGTTTGGCCAGGATAGGGTTCTGCTTTGTACCGGCAAGAGTAGCCATAGCTATCATAAAAAGATTTGCACTGGTCTTAAGCAGTGCGGGGCCAAAATAATAGAAGTAACAATCAAAAGTGCAATAGAAATAGGCAAGGATCCTTGCGACTTTTGCTATGGTCATAATAGCAATAGCCGAAATATAACTGTATCTGCTCCCAACAAATTGTTTGACGACCGAAAAAGCTCTTCTTCTGCAGCATCATTGCAATGTCAGGCAACCACGCAGAAAGGATCAAGGTGTTCGCGGAAAGCAGGCACCAGTGGCTACTGTTGGCAACATGACTAATTCCCCGGCCAGTCTTAAAAACAAAACGCTGCCTCAATCTCTGAGACAGCGTCTGCCCGATCTCTGGAACAACGTCTGATTAGATTACATTTTATTATAGGAGATGAGAATCATATTATAACCACTCCTCATCAACGACAAAAATCCTTTATCTAATAATAACTATCGCCGCTCATCAACAATGAAAATCATGGTTCTCCTGTAAAATTCCTCTATAAAATTCTTCTATAAAATTCTTCTATAAAATAACGGTTCCTCAAATGTTGACTATGCCTGCTTGATGATCCATCTCTGCGTATCATTATTTTGTTCCGGTCTTGTTACTACTGTAAAATCCTGGGCTTCTACTTCATGCGCATCCAGGTAACGCCGGGTATTTAACCGTTGAAGGGAATAGGTATTGCCACCTTTCGAAAGTATGATCCATTTTTGCGAACTGTCGTTTTGTGCCGGTCTTGTTACCGCTTTGAAATCATTCGCTGCCTGGTCATGCGCGTCGAGGAATCTGCCATTACTCGTCTGCTGAATTGTATAAACACCACCGATCGCCGTAAGCGCCCAGCGTTGAGAATCATTTGCCTGGCTTGGCCTTGTAACTGCGGCGAAATCCTGGCCTTCAATTTCATGCGCATCCAGGAACCTGTTATTGACCCGCTGTTGAATTCTGAAACCATTTCCATCTGTCGTTAATTTCCATTGCTGTGAACTATTATTTTGCACCGGTCGGGTCACTGCCTTGAAATCATTTGCCGCTTCCTCGTGAGCATCAAGAAATCTAAGATTACTCAACTGCTGGATTGTATAAGTTGAAGCCACTCCTGAAACCGGGATCGCAACCCAACGTTGTGTATCATTGTGCTGGGCAGGACGAGTGACGGCAATATGCCCATTCAACTCATGTGCATCCAGGAATCGATTGTTACTTTTTTGCTGGATCTCGTAGATCGTTCCAACCGGTTTTAGATGCCAGACCTGTGTAGGATTATTCTGCGCGGGACGGGTTACTACTATATGATCACCAATTTCATGCGCATCTACAAACCTGTTGTTGGATTTTTGCTGAATGGTAAAGTTACCCTCGACAAGCGGAAGAATTCCCTGCGGAAATAAACTTTCATCCCAACCAATTTGCTTTTTACTCCAGGCGCAAAGTGTAAGGGTATTGGTGTCCATCAAACATGGAACCTTAGCACCAACACAGTTTGTACAATTATTATTCGGAACACCAAGATGACCGTGACTGCCGCCACATGTGCAAGAGCCATATTCATCTGCAGCACCAAAAATATGGCAGCTTTCATGTGCAAACACTTTATTGATCTGATCTGTACCCCATCCATCATTATCGAAATGCATAACCGTTTTTTCTGTAACCGCGTATGCAAAATGATGAAGCGGATATTTTGTAAAATAACCAACATATGCCCATGCGGTATTCCTGATGGCCCTGAGATCGTTGACATAATCGATGGAACTTTGTCTTACAGGCGGATAACCCATTGCCTGAAGCGCAGCATTTCTCCAGGGCGCCTCGGCAGATTCGTATGAACCAGTTGAACCGGGAGCAGCAGACACGGTGATTATCCTGATGTCATACACAAATGTAATCTTAGCTCTGGGCTCAGCGTTGGCTAAAAACCCCAGACCTTCCTGTACTTCCTGGATCACTTTAATATTATCCGCGTTTGAAAATCCGAGGCCCGCACCTGTACCTCCTACTATTATTATCCCCACGGCAATCGAACCATTCATATGCAGGCTTGTAGGAGTACCTGTAGATCGATCTGTGGCTTCCGGTGCCTGGCTTTCGAGGTCATCGTGACCCTTGTTGGGAGGCTCAAAACCTGGTGTATCCCATTTTATACCCTCTTCCGAATCCGCTGATCTGTCTGTTGCTTTCTTTTGAAGATTTTTCCAGGCCTCTGCCGCGATTTTTGAAATTTCATCAAGATCATTTGGCTGTTTCGTGGATGAGGCCTTCAGCTTAGTTTCCTTTACTTCGTCGGGGAGATTAGCCACAAAAACCTGGTCGGTAAATTGTTGAGTGATCTGCGCGCCAAGATTGTCAAGTTCTTCGCGGGCAGCGTTGATGTCTTTGGTAAACAGAAGAATGTTTTTTTTCATGTTGCAAGATTTATCGTTAAGAAATGTTTGTGTGGTTGTCTTTGATATTATCTGAAGAGCAGTGATTTGATATTATCTAAAGAGCAGTCAAGAATACTGGTCAATATTCAAATGATTTTTATAACCTGGGCATCGTTCGTTAATCTCCATGATATATTCCATTATATACTTTCAATTTTATACTTTCAATTTTATACTTTCAAAAGACATAAATATTATCATAAGACATTGGAGTTTCCGGTCATTGAAATATGTTCAACCCGACCAGGTAATCGAAGTGCAGGTAATCAAGCGAAATGCAGATAGTCAGGCACTAAATCTTTTCAGGATTACGGAAAAATTGTTAAGAATTATTTCGCTTTAAGATCGCGGACATGCTCATTGAAAAATACTTGAATTCAGAAAGGCAGGACCAGATTGTCAATAGCAGATATCAAATTATCAATAGCAGTTATCAGATTATCAATAGCAGTTATCAGATATGATTATTTAAAAAAATGTGCCAATGCCTGACGATTCTCCCCTGACAGTGATGTTATTTAAATAACAAATGATATTAGTTAAACCAAACAGTTAAGTTGGTTACACAACAAATGGTGTTAATTAAACAACAAGTGCCGCTTTGCTTAAGCAACTAACGGTGTTGGTTCAAATAACCATTGCCGCTTGGTTTAAATATCAAAAGGTGTTGATTTAAACAGCCAGTGCCGTTTGGTTTAAACAAAAGTACCGCATAGTTTAAACAACAAATGGTGTTAGTTTAAATAACCAGCGACGTTGACTTAAATAACCAGTCGTAAATGAGTCTTTTCAACCAGGAACCTTAAGAATTTATAGATTTTTATTAAATAGAAATGGACGAAATTAATTCATCTATTGCTATATTTCGATAGCCTGTTAGTGGTATTTTCATTGGATAGATAAATACCCTGTTAGAAGTATTTACATTGACAGATAAATATGCTGTTGGTGGTATTTACATTGATAGATAAATACCTGGTTTAAACATCAACCTTACCAAAAACAATGAAAAACCCGAAGGATTCTGACAAGGAAATTTGTCAGAAATACAATAGAGTCCAAAAACTACAATACAGTTCACGAAACTGCAATACAATCCCGATGCTACGATAAAGTCCAGATACTGCAATACAGTCTTAATTCCTTCTATTAAATTAGTCGTAACGATTGCATTTGAGGTAACATTCTCAGAATAAAATTATTCGGCTGGAAAATCAGCAAATACTCATCGTGAAGCGATAATCAAGCTAGGACTTAATAAGCAATTGAGCTTCAGTTACCAGTCATTCATTGCTTTGCGATTACCTGGTTGTGGAAAATTCAGAACTTCGATCAACTACTTTATTTTTTATTGATAGTCGATCAATTAATTTTATATTTTGATTGATTGATTAATTAACAACCAGGATCAATGTTAAAAAATCATTTTATTTTTTTCAATTCGTGGTCTTTTTCTTCGTGTGAAATAAATTTGACGACCTCTCCTTTTGCGTTTTTTACAAAATCAATTTCGACCCCGGCAACTTTCAAAAAGAAAGTGGTATTTGATTGAGCGTACATTGGAGATTTTGGCAGATTGTTATTGGGTCCGTAAGCATGAAGCCGGCCGTTTTCTAACGTAATGAAGATATGATGCGCAGCATCCAATTCATATTCACCGGTATATTGTTGTAAAATAGCGTTGCTGACCGCCACTTCCGGACGATTTTTCCATTTAACCCATTTAATCGAGTCTATGGCGCTTGACCTGTCTGCACAGTCATCATCGAGAAGAGTGAGATATAAAACATCATTTACGATTCTAATCCGGTATTTGCCTGGCGTACTGTTGTCACAATCGCTGATACCGTCAATTTTATGGAGGGTAAGCACCAAATCCTTAACAGAATATGTCATTGTTTCAACAATGGAACTATCGGATAAAGTATAAACCACGGCCGTATCCTTTTTGAAATCAAAGATCACGTTCTGCGGATTGTCTCCCCGGAGTGTGCCCTTCCACCTTGAATTGCTTATTTGCGCTAAAAGAAAGGCCGATGTCATTACAAAAAGCAACGTAACAATTGTTTTTTTCATATCAAACTGGTTTGCGGTGATAGTGAAGATTTCTGTACGATGATCTGATCACAAACATCCTTTCAAAACGTAGAAAAACACAAAAAATAATTGCTCAAATCAGGTAAATGGGTGCTTAAATCCGAATTTGAGAAGTATCCACTGCAACGGAGCCACAGGCCACGCTGATTTAATACAACAGGCTGCGCTGAGATAATACAGATGATTCTTAAAAATTATGCCTGAATCGCAGCAAGCTACTAATCCAGGCTACTAATCATTGCTTCGCAAGCTATTAATCATTACTTCGCAAGTTGCTAATCATTGCTTCGCAAGCTATTAATCATTGCTTCGTAAGCTACTAATTATTGCCTGGCAAGCTATTTATCATTGCTTTACCTTCTGCTCTTTCCCATCAACCAGTAATTGCCGCATCGCGCTTATCAAAGCATCGGAAGTATTCGAATTGGTGAATATCACATACCCCGATTTCAGATCCTTGTACACTTCAAACTGGCATTTGAAATCGCCGTTATTGCCGCCATGCCCAAATGATTTTCCAAATGGAGTTTCCCTGATCTCAAGACTCATACCCATATAAGTCGGAATAGACGGTTTCTCATCTCCCGGATCGTAAATATATTCCGATTGTTTACTGAACATACTGTCATAGGTTTTTGCACTCAACCCTTTTTGTTCAAGCATGTAAATCATGAATTTCGTAAATATAATTGCCTCCGTATGCATGGAATATGCCATGCCCGGCGATTCAGGCAGATCATCAAAACTGGGCATCATATCAAAATGCCCGTTAGCAACCATTTGCCTTAAAGAATCATTCCTGGAAAAAAAAGTATGATAAAGTCCGATGGGTTCAATCACTTCTTCTTTTAGTACCTGTTCTACCTTTTTGCCCGTAATCTTTTCGACTACCAGCTTCAGGTATTCAAAACCTTCACCAGAATAATTATAGCTTGTTCCGGGAGTGAATCTCAGGTTCAATTTTCCATCGGCATTCATTGAGCGCCAGTTTGGAAAGCCGGTACGATGGGTCAAAACGTGTTTTGCCGTTATCAGTTTATATCTTTCGTCCTGCGCAATATCGGGATAAGGAAGATAGAGATACAATGGTTTGTCGAGTTCAATAATACCACGTTCTGCAAGTTTCTGCACTGCAAAAGAAAACACCGGCTTTGTTACCGAAGCAGCTTCAAAAAGGGTGTTGTCATCAACCTTCTCGCCGGTCATGGTATTTTTAACGCCATAAGTTTTATGGTAAACCAGTTTTCCGTCTTTGATTAGTGCCAGTGAAACCCCGGGGATGCTAAAATACTTTTGATATGTTTCAACAAACTCGTCAACCTGCTTTGCAGCGGCTGAATCAAATTGATGCAAAATGCCCTTCGCTGGTAGCAGGTCAGGAACCGGGTCACCTTTTACGATAAGTTGCTCAACAGCGAGCTTTTGCCCCGCCTTCGCAACAACTGTTACGGGCTTTTGCCCGATGGCAGAAAAAGTTTTATAGTCCCTGTGAAAATAGGCATTGGGGAATGTGATATCGTATTTACCAGGTGGCATTAATACGGAATAATTGCCCAGGCTATCGGTTTCTGTAGTCAGCCAAAACCTATTGTCCTGAACAGATGTAATCCTGATTGTTTCGGGCAATTTTTCTTTCATTACCCTGTCCCATTTTACAATGCCTGAAACGGTTGACATGTTTTGTTTACCGGGCAACAGCACCACATCCCCAAGACTGCCAGGAATACGAATTTTCGATTGGCCTTTACCCCATGAATTAATGGTGAAGCTTCCATCAGCGTCCTTATCGAAGAACTGGAAGTCGAGCCCGACAGATTTTCCAACGATCAGCTGTTCGCCGAGGCTGATTCGCCACTCATAATATCTTTTATTACCCTTACGTTCTACTGCTACTTCCATGATATTCCAGTTTGCGGATTTGGCAAATGGATCGAAATTAGCAAGGTTTAAATTGCGGAGTTTTTTGCTATACATAAATGCCGCCACTCCGGAGCCGAAGGGTAGATGTCTTGCATCAAGGCAAAGCTCGAAACAATCCTGGGTATTAAAGCGCACATTTTCAGAAGTATCTTCTATAAAATCGTCATCAGTAATAGTAAACGCAACATATAGGGAGCGGTTTTCCAGCCGGTAACCAAGCTGGAAAAATCCAGAGAAGTCGGAATCGTTTTTGGGTTTTGTATCTGATATTGTTGTTCCCAGGTAGAATTTTGTGGCATCTTTCGGCCAATCATTTAGATTCCCATCTACCTTGATATCGCCTAACGGATATGCATAAGCGATTTTACCATTATGTGCATTCGAAGGTGTGCAAAACAGGAAACTCAATACAAGGATGCAAACTGTTCTGCCCGAATTTTTGAAGATTTTCATTGCGACAGTTATTTATGGTGGAGTATAAATGACGTTTAAAAGTATAGAAATGTTACACTTTTTCGGATATGAATGCGATGGTGCCCCAAAATCGGTGAATGATCGACCCGTCCGGAAGCTTGTATAAAGCTGATCCTTCCGTTAGATGCCGGTGCTGCCCTCATGCCAAACAGGGAGAATCGTCGTCACGACCGTCGGAAGGCAGGAACAAGCGGCGGCAGGAACAAGCGGAAGGCTGGGACCAAGCAGAATGCAGAGAACAAACGGAAGACTGGGACCAGCGGAAGGCAGAGAACGACCAGAAGACTGAGACCAGGCAGAAGGCCGACAACGACCGGAAGGCTGGGACCAAACGGAATGCAGAGAACAAGCGGAAGGCTGGGAAGTCTCTTAAAATCAGATTTTTTATTTTGACTGATACACCGGTCAAACCTGCCTTTCTTTGACCGATGTACCGGTCATTTTTAAAATTCCTTCAAAAGCGATGTCCCTAAGCGATAGGTTTGGGATAGATAATAAGGGTTGGGATAAATAATTATTATTACGAAGTTCAATATGCGGTAGCTGAGAAGTTCAATATACGGTAGCTGAAATGTTCAATCCTTATCTGATCATTCGCGATATAAAATCCGATCATCCGCGATATAAACAGGTACGATTCTGAGAACGACGATAAAATGATAATACTGCAGACCGAAATGCCTTATGCTAATCAAGCGAAAGGAAAAAAGCAAATAATTAAGCTGGCGCTGATATCCAGAACCTGATATCCATGACCTGATATCCAGAGCCTGATACCAGAGACTGATACCCAGGCCATGGTGCTCATGACCCGGTACCCAGTACCAGATACCGCTGTTCGACGGTTATTTGTACATTTGACTGCAACACTTGACCGCAACGCTTGACTGCAACGCTTGACTGCAACACTTGATTGCAACGTTTGATTGCAACGTTTGATTGCAACATTTGATTGCAACATTTGAAACGGCCTGTGATTTTATGAAACACGATTATCAAAAACCGGCTCCAACATTAACAAATTATATCCAGACTGTTTTGGTGGTGAATGGGACCTCTGCGGGCCTGGGATCTGATCTGCCATTATTTACAAATGGTATGCCCGCATTATTATATCAAACTGATAATGCCGCTTTACATCAATTAACTATATATGGTGAATCTACTCCTGATGATGCATGGAATATTGACGACAATATAATACTGATTGCATTTTTATTCAAGCCATTCTCAGTGGCACCTTTATTTAAAGTTTCAGCAAAAAAATTAAAGGAGAAGCCAATCGGGTTAGAACTTTGGAACGCTCAAAAGTCGATGGCGCTGCATCTGCAACTTATTCATTCGCATACAACTGAGGAAAGAATCGAAATACTCAATCATTTTCTTACCACTCAACTCGAAACAAATAAAAGAGAATGCGAAATCATACAATTTGCAACCGATCAGATGATACAAAATTCAGACCCGGAAGTGTTGGGCGATATTCTGAAAACATTGAACCTGACAGAAAGAACCTTCCAAAGGATTTTTAAACAATATACTGGAATTACTGCCAATCAATACAGGCGCATCTGCCAATTCTATTTTGCATTTTCTCAATTAAAAGGCAGACATTTTGATAAGCAGACTGATGTTGCCTATACCAATAATTACTTTGATCAAAGCCATTATATCCGGTCCTTCAAAGAATTTACTGATACAACTCCAAACGACTATCTTCAATTCGGTCTTGCAAAAAAATAATAAGTCGGTTGTAAATGATGATTTCAATTTGCAGATGATGATTTCAATTATTAACGGCTCCGGCTCACCAAAAAATTAAGGCCATTTTCTGATGGTAAGCTAGCTCTCAAAAAACAATAATGTCGGTTTTATACAATGGGGTATTTTTGTTGATGAGTAGCTTGCATATATAAAACTTAAAAAAATGAAACAACAAATCACTCCATGTCTCTGGTTCAATAACCAGGCAAAAGAAGCAGCAACATTTTATTCGTCCCATTTTAAGAATGCGAGGATTGTATCTCAATCACCGATTGTGAGCGAGATTGAAGTCTCCGGCCAAACTATCACGCTACTCGATGGTGGACCTATGTACCAGCCCAACGCCTCCATTTCATTTTTTTACATCTGCGAAACACCCGAAGAGCTTAATAGCATATGGGAAGCGTTCTCTAAAGAAGGTTCCGTTTTAATGCCATTAGATAAATATGACTGGAGCGAAAAGTATGGTTGGCTGAACGACAAATTTGGCATCTCCTGGCAGTTTTCGCTTGGCAAGATTGAAGACGTGGGACAGATAGTTACCCCCAGCCTGCTTTTCGTCGGCAAACAATACGGTCGCGCCGAGGAAGCAATCAATTTCTATTCTTCCATCTTCAAAAATCCATTGCTGGATGGAATACTTCGTTATGGCAAAAATGAAGCACCAGAAGTTGAAGGGAAAGTAAAACATGCACAGCTTGGATTGAATGGTCAGAAGTTTATGTTTATGGAATCTGCACAGACTCATAAATTCTCCTTTACCGAAGGCGTTTCTTTGACGATTCATTGCAATACACAGGACGAAATAGATTACTACTGGAATAAACTCACCGAGGGCGGAGAAGAAAGTATGTGCGGATGGCTGAAGGATAAATTCGGTGTATCGTGGCAGGTTATTCCAAGCATTCTAAGCAAGGTAATGGCTGATCCCAATAAGGCCGGAAAGGCAGCCAAAGCGTTTATGCAAATGCGGAAGTTTGATATTGAGAAAATTGTGCAGGCAACGATTGCCTGAGGCCTTTTGCAATATTCTTGTGAATTTTTTGTCAGCTTGAGTATGCAACATTTTTTGATTGCTTCTTCGCTCCGTTTGGCACAGGGGGCACCTTTTTTTGGGCTGTGTCCCGTGGTTAATACCTTGCGTTATGCCGCTATCTGCTGTTGTCTCCGGTGGGCTTTTTTGCCCTGATCGGCTTTATTAGGTATGCTTGTAGCGCCGGCTTTCTGTTTAGCCCTGATCGGCTTTGGTAACTCAGACCACGGTACGAAGGCCCAAAAAAAGGTGCCCCCTGTGCCAAACTCACTCATCCACTTTGGGGGGATATGCAACTAGTCATAACAAATCTTACTAATCCTGTATTGCTTAGATAGAAAAGGAACATTTTTTCAGCTAAATTTCAACGACAAACTCCGTACAAGCATTTCCGATAAATGCATTTCAATAATAGCGATGCCAGTAACTGTGATACCAATTATTGCAATACCGATACATGCAATACAATGCTGATTCATGCAATGCTAATAACTCCAATGCTGATACTTGTAATAATTGAATATTGATCTTGATAGTGCTAGTCGCATATCCCCTAAGTGAGTGAGGTTAGAACGTGCAGGATGGGCCTTTCGGATGGTTTGATTGCCACAGTACCTTCGATTCCTGCCCGGAGTTACCCAAGCCGATCAGGGCCTAACAGAACCTGGCGCTACAAGCATAACTAAAAAAGCCGATCAGGGAACAAAAAGCTGATCGGAGACAAGAACCACCAGCTGCATGAACAATGGTATTAACCAGGAATCACAGTGGCAAATCAAACCAACCGAAAGGCCCATCCGGCGGAGTGAAGAACCGAGGGAACGCCATGCACGCGCAAAATCGAAGTTTCACTAAGCAGGAATCGTTCATCAACGTAAACACCGGTAGTTTCAGCAGAAAAGCAATGAGCTTTATAACAAACCATCTTTGAGCCGTTCAACAAAGCAGGCAGAACAGTTGTAGAATAACTTTGCTCTGAACAAAAAAAATAACAATGAAAAAAGTATGGTTCATTACTGGCAGTTCCCGTGGATTGGGAAGAAATCTTACAGCAGCAGTTTTAAAATCCGGCGACTCTGTTGCAGCCACCGCAAGAAACATTTCACAGTTAGATGATCTTGTTGCTCTTTATCCTGGACAGATACTACCACTGGCACTTGATGTCACTGATTATGAAATGGTACACCAGGCAGTTGAGCAATCAATAAAACATTTTGGAAGAATCGACGTGCTTGTGAATAACGCTGGCTTTGGCATCATCGGTGCAGCAGAGGCTTATTCAGACGAACAGGTTCACAGCCAGCTCGACACCAACCTATATGCCCCGATAGTGATAACACGTGCGGTGTTGCCACATATGCGCAGGCAGGGAGCCGGACGTATTATGCAGATCAGTTCTATTGGGGGAAGGGTTGGCAATCCCGGCCTCACCATGTACCAGGCCGCGAAATTTGGTTTATCAGGATTTACCGAAGCTCTTGCAAAGGAAGTAGCTCCCCTGGGTATTTATGTCACCAGCATCGAACCAGGTGGATTTCGTACAGACTGGGCAGGAGCCTCCATGACCTATGCAAAGGAAATTGAAGGATATGAGATGGTGAAGCAGCGCACGGATTTTTTCAAAAGCGGTGATTTCGTGCCGGTTGGCGATCCGGAGAAAGCTGCACAGGTGATGATAGCTCTTGCGGTAAACCCGGCTCCCCCGGTACACCTTGTGCTTGGATCTGAGGCCATTGGCATGTTAAAAGCCGCCAACGAAAGAAGAGACTCAGAAATGCAGGAATGGATGGATGTTAGTTTGTCGACCGACCATAGTGACTCCGGTAATTTTCTCGCTACACCACAGGGCCAATGGTATACCGGTGACGTCACAAGAAAAAACTAATTTGTATCTTATTAACTTATGGCACAGTTATCACCCATAGCATACTCCTGTTATTTTACACGCAATCGTGAAGGTGAGCAGTTTGCACCTGAACATGTTTTCAGCTACCAGGTCGCTGGTACGCTCACAGTGTATAACGGTGAAAAGGAGTATGTATTTAATGAAGGCGATTTTCGTTTTATCAGGCGAAACCAGCTGCTGAAATTTGTAAAGCAACCGCCCGCCGATGGTGCCTTCAAATCTGTGTCCATCTATCTCGACCAGGAGATGTTGAAAAATGCGGGTGTTGAGTTTGGATATGTATCAAATCCTGTCAAGACCAGGGAGGCAGCATCTATTATTCCTCTTAAGGAGAACCTGTTGTTTAAAAGCTTCATGGATTCCCTAATGCCTTATGTTCAAAATGAAGGACTAATCAATGATCAGTTACAGTTACTCAAACAGCGGGAAGCTTTACTCATCCTGTTGCAATCAGCCCCGGACTTAAAAAATATTTTGTTTGATTTTAGTGAACCGGGCAAGATTGATCTCGAATCCTTCATGCAAAAAAACTTTCATTTCAATGTGCAGTTGAATCGCTTTGCTTATCTCACCGGGCGAAGCCTTGCAACATTTAAGCGCGATTTCGAACATATATTTCAGACTTCGCCCAGCAAGTGGTTATTGCAACGCCGCCTGAAAGAAGCGCATTACCTGATTAAGGAAAAAGGGAAAGCTCCCTCCGACATCTATCTTGAGATCGGTTTTGAAGATCTTTCCCATTTTTCGTTTGCATTTAAAAAAATGTTTGGCATGGCGCCCTCGAGACTTGCAGGATAATTTTAAGGTCGCAACAATTGCAACAATCGGAACAGCTATTTATCGATGATTAAACATAGGATGATTAATGTCACACCAGATAACTGCTCACGGAATAATTGCACAAGGAATATTGGACAAGGAATATTGTATAACCGATATTGTACACGAAATATTTGTGTCCGGAATATTGTATACCTAATAATGTAGCCAGAATATTTGCACCCGGAACATTTGTACTCGGAATATTGTATACCCAATATGTAGCCGGAATATTTGTATCCTGAATATTTGTACTCGGAATATTGTGCACGGAATACTGCACACAAAATTTTGCTCACGACCCGGATAGGGTTTTCTAATCGCTTTTTAAAATGACCGATATTTCAGTCAATCAAAGGCGGGAATGACCGGAATAGCGGTCATTTTAAAAAATCGCCAAAACATCATATCCAAGTGCAGTTCAGGAATATTGAAAGATACATCCCAGGCATCACAACAAGGATATTGTCCCGTGTGCAGAAAGAAATAGAAACCAACCACCAGATTATTCGCCGGACGGTTAAACCTACCATCCGGATGACAGTGGAGTCACCTCAACAGAAATTTGGTATTTATTTGGCGACATTATCCTGGAAATGATCAAATGAAATAAATAGTAAAAGAAAAGGGCGACAAATAAAAAACAGAATTGTTCAACCTAATAGAATTGTTCAACCTAATAGCAATATTCAACCCAATAGAAATACTCAACCCTTAGAATGGCTGCTTCAGGGTTTGATTTGACTGGCTTAGGTTAAACAGGTTTGATACTCTACCTTGCTTTGATAGTTTTGTAGCACTAAAGACATCATTCACATAGTTAATAAGATATCAATAGCTCGCATAAAATTCAGGTAATACTAATAGGACATTAATGGATCCAATAAAATATTAGGTAGTATTAATAAGATATCAATAGACCCTATAAAATATCGGGTAATGCTAATAAGACATCAATAGATCCAATAAATTATAAATAGTCCAATAAAATATCGGGTAATATGGAAAATATTCAGAACCTTAATCGTCGCAAATTTCTTGGCCTTTCTACCATGTCTATTGTAGCTGCACAATTCAGCGCCATCGACCTGGCCCATGCACAATCTTCTTCCAATATATTCAATAAAGACACAAAACAAGATTTAGCTCCACATTCATTCAAGCAAATCAAACAAATTAATGCTGGCTTGCTCAATGTCGGCTATGCGGAAGAAGGGCCATCAAATGGTAAGCCTGTCATTCTGTTGCATGGATGGCCATACGACATCCATACTTACGCTGAAGCATCATCCTCCCTTGCAACAAAAGGTTATCGTGTTATCATCCCTTACCTGAGAGGACATGGAACAACCCGTTTTCTTTCCGAAAAAACCATTCGAAATGGCCAGCAGGCTGCCTTAGCTGTTGACATCATTGCGCTGATGGATGCACTTAAAATAGACAAAGCCATCATTGGCGGATGCGATTGGGGTGCAAGAACTGCAAATATCATTGCCGCACTGTGGCCGCAACGCTGTATAGCTCATGTTTCAGTAAGTGGATATCTGATCGGCAGCCAGGAAAAAAACAAAGCCCCGCTCCCACCAAAAGCTGAACAGTCCTGGTGGTACCAATTTTATTTTGCTACTGAACGAGGACGCCTGGGTTATAAAGCCAACCGAAAAGATTTTGCAAAACTGATCTGGGAAACGGCATCACCAAAATGGAAATTCAATGACCAGGTTTTTGAACAATCTGCGGCAGCATTTGACAATCCCGACCATGTTGATATCGTGATTCATAACTACCGCTGGCGCCTCGGACTCGCTGATGGTGAAAAACGATATGATGACCTGGAGAAAAAACTGGCCACAGCTCCCCCAATCTTAATACCAACTGTTACCCTTGAGGGAGATGCCAATGGCGCACCGCATCCCGCACCATCAGATTATGTGAGTAAATTTCAAGGCAGCTATAAACATCATACAATCAGCGGAGGCATTGGTCATAATCTTCCGCAGGAAGCACCTGCAGCTTTCACAGATGCGATTATTGAAGCCGTAGGTTTTGCAGGATAAGGATGTTATTGTTTTGATTAGCACGTTTTGATTGGCATGTTTTGATTGGCAAGTTTTGCTTAGCATGTTTTGCTTAGCATGTTTTGATTAGTATGTTGTGATTAGCAAATTGTGCTTAGCATGTTTTGATTAGTATGTTGTGGTTAGCAAATTGTGATTAGCATGTTTTGATTAGCAGCGTTTTGATTAGTATGTTGTGGTTAGCAAATTGTGATTAGCATGTTTTGATTAGCAACGTTTTGATTAGCAGCGTTTGGTTCGGTTAAGTTATTTTTGTTGGAAATGAACTTATCATATGTATTTCCATCATATAGTTTTCCGTCCCATGCATTTCCGTCCCATGCATTTCCGTCAAATGCATTTCCGCGTCATACCTTTCCGCATCATAAGTTTCCGCGACATGCGTTTCAACCAAAAAATGATTTCGATAATCGCTATTTCAATAACTTTATTTTGTATTGCAAATCCATCTCAAGGCCAGCCTCTCAAACCAAATGACAAGGCTGTCAAACCCAATGATAACGCTATCAAATCCAATGATAACGCTATCAAATCCAATGACAAGGTTACCAAACCGAATGTTATTTTTATTTTATCTGATGACCAGGGCGTTTCAGATCTCAATTGTTATGGATCTAAAGATTTGATCACTCCCAACCTGGATAAGCTCGCTTCAAACGGTGTCCGTTTCTCACAGTTCTATGCCGCCGCACCGGTTTGCTCTCCTTCACGCGCCGCATTGTTAACAGGAAGGTTTCCACAAAGGGCAGGCCTTGCAAGCAATGCATCATCCAACGAAGGGATAGCTGGTATGCCAGGCGAACAGGAAACGCTGGGCGAACTTTTCAAATCAGGTGGATATAAAACTGCGCATATTGGTAAATGGCATGTCGGGTATTCGAAAGAGACTATGCCTAATCAACAGGGATTCGATCATTCTTTTGGATTCATGGGTGGATGCATAGACAACTACTCGCATTTTTTTTATTGGGATGGGCCTAACCGACATGACCTCTGGCGAAATGGCCAGGAGGTTTATGAGCCAGGCAAATATTTTCCTGACCTGATGGTGGAGGAAGCAGGATCTTTTATGGAACAACATAAAAAGGAACCATTCTTTATTTACTTCGCATTAAATACTCCTCACTATCCTTTACAGGGTGATAAGAAATGGCTCGATCATTATAAAGAGATGCCATCGCCGCGAAGACAGTATGCTGCCTTTGTTTCTTCGATGGATGAAAGGGTCGGTATGCTATTGACAAAACTTGACCAGCTTGGACTAACCGAAAACACCATCGTTATTTTTCAATCTGATCATGGTTACTCTGAAGAAGTCCGAACCTTTGGTGGTGGAGGTTCTGCTAAAGGATTGCGAGGTTCAAAATTCAGTGTGTTTGAAGGCGGCATCAAAGTTCCGGCAATCATAAGCTGGCCGAAAAAGTTACCAAAAAACATCGTGAGAACACAGTTTGCCACCAACATCGATTGGTACCCCACACTGGCAAAATACTGCGGCCTGAAATTACCAAACCGGAAAATTGATGGTCGCGATATCAGTAGTATCATCGAATCTCCCAACTCAGCTTCGCCACATCAAAACTTTTATTGGCAAAGCGGGGGCAGTAAAGAAAATCCGCAATGGGCCGTGCGCGAAGGTGACTGGAAACTGATTCATGCACCGTTACAAGCAGATAAAAAAGAGCTTGATGCAAATGGGTTGATGCTTATCAATCTGAAGACTGATACTGCAGAACGGGTTAATCTTTCCGCTAAACATCCGGAGATTGTTTCCAAACTAAATAATCAATTTGAGCAATGGGCGAAGACTGTTTCTGAACAATGAGAGAAGATTAATAAATTGACTCTTGCTACTTTGGGATAGTTTTTTACCCGGTTTCTCAATTTCGTCAAAATTTTTTATCAGATAGTACTGGCTTACTCTTACTTCTCAAGATGAAACAATGGAAAATCCGTATCTGGCAATTCATTTACTATTATGGGTGCCTGGTTCCCAAAGGATAGTGGATAAATATTAATTGACAGGTACCTGTTAAGTTCATTTACCGAAATTACCCCATCTCCATTTGTATCCGCCCGGCCATCCTTAGATGCCAGTCGAACTACATGTGTAAAAACACCATTTTCATAATTCGGGTTTTGCTGCGCATTATCTGCCGATGCAGCTATTATCACATTCCCTGTAGTATTGTTAAACCCAACAAAAGTATTTTGGAGAAGACTGATAATAGCCGCCTTGTTCAGGACACCAATACCGCCCGCTTCAAGACCTTTGATCAATTCAATCTGCGAACTATTGTATCCACTATTACAAGCATCAAGCAGTAAGATTTTTTTGCGTGCTGGAATTCCTTTTAGTAACTCCTCAATATCCTGCAACGAAATTCCGGTGCGCGCCGGGTTTGCGGCGTCAAAATCATAGGTAACAAAATAAAATTTTCCATCGGTACCCAAAGTGCCATGGCCCGAAAAAAACAATACTATCTCATCTTCTATTTTTGTTTGCATAAATAAGTTCCGGCAGGTCTCCAGGTTCTTCTTTACCGCGTCCCTGTTATAGAATGTTTTTTGAATGGTTTCGTTAAAAAATCCCTTGTCTTTTTCAGCCATAAAGACCTTTGCCATATCATTGCCATCTTTTTCCGCATGTTTTAAAAATTCAAATCCCTTTGCCTGGATTTCAGGGGCACAGAAAGCAATAAAATACAGATTATTTCTGACAGGAATTTCCGGCTTATAGTGTATGCTACGGTTAACAACATAGCTCTTAATACCTGAACTGTTTTGGGCAAAAACAGAAATGTTGTTAGCGCCACTACTAAGCTGAATTGTGGTTTTCAGAACGGTGTCCCGGGCCTTGAATTCCTGGACTGAATTCACCGGCTGTCCATTTACTGTAATCTCGACTTTTAATGCGGGTGAAAGCGAATCACTGACAGCCAGTTCCAACTCCAAAAAACCTATTGCAGTGGTGTCAGGAATTTTTTCCGGATGAACAAGTACTATGGTTGGCAGTACGGTTGACTGGAGTGCAGCGGAAGAAAAAGGATTAAAACCTGATGAACGATTAATGTACGCTTGATAAAAGAGTTTTGACAGTGTTGTATCAGCCAATCCGAGCCTTTTCATAATTATGTCGGGTCTATTGAACCATTTATCTACCTGTTCTGGTGAGTAGGAATCAAATCCGGAAGTCATTGCTATCCATTTTCCCATTCCCCTCGAACAGGTGTAGTAACCTTCCTCTGTGATGCTTATCCATTCTTTCTGCTGCAGGTAGTGGCTCATTATACATTTACCATCTGTTCCCCAATATTTTACAGACCCATCTTTCGAAGCGGTGTATAGTCGTTCTGATTGAGACGACCAGAGCAAAGCCGTTATATCACTCGAATGTCCGGCAAAACTTTGGATCAACTTACCTGACCTGAAGTTCCACTGTCTTATTATGAATTCATAATCTACCGTAAAAAGGTACTTCCCGTCGTCACTTATGAAGGCCGCGGAAATACCCTGGTAGCCATCATCTCTAAATTTGAAACGGATCTTTTGTTTATCATTTACTTCAATTATGGAATATTGTTTGTCATTGTCGTGAACCAATATAAATTCCTCATGTTCCTCAGTGGTTCCCCTGGAACGTAAAATCGGTGAAAGCCTGGAACCAGGAGGAAAGATGATTTTTTTCGCAGTCAAAATATTAAACAAGTAAATCTTATTGCTGAGATTGTCATAAAGTTCTAAATGCCCCGCAATGTCACGTGTATATTTGTCTGCAAATTTATAAGAAGTACCATTTACGAGATTATGTATATGCAGGCTATCTTTTATCCGGGCAACAACATAATTGCTACCCGAAAATATATAAGTGCCCACAGGTAATCGTTCAGTAGTAAGTATTGGTTTTGTAAGGTCCCTGACATTGTAAAATACTGTGCCTCCATCATAAATACTCAATCCCAGAATACCACTTACTTCGTCAAAGTAATCAACGTAAAAAAGCTGGGGCACTACTAACCTGGACGTTTTGAAATTACCGGCATTAAAATAAATCAGGGTATCGTCATTGTTCAGGAAGATATGCTCATTTTGCCGTCTACCTGCATAAAGCAAAATATAACCGTGAAATTTATTGTGAATGTTAAAAACTACAGAATCTGTTCTGAAATCATTTTCTTTTTCAAAACTATATTTCATCCAGTGGCTTTTATCATCCTTCTCAAACCTCGAAAAAAAAGTACTGACTGTAGAGGTCAACCTGGCCAATTTCTCACTATAATTATATTGAATAATATTTTCATTATTAGTTCTTATTTCAAGGGTGTCTCCTGATCGATTAACGCTGACAGGATAATCAAAAGCAGGTGGCTCAAAATTTTTGACAAGTTGTATGCCATCGCCATAATAGTAAATCGAAAAGGCGGTATTTTTTTTTGCCCCGGATAGAACTGCAACCAACTTTTGTTGATCATCGTAACCTACATATTTGCCTGGAATATATTGCCTGGCGGCAGGACTTCCTTCATCAAAAATTACAGTCGTATCAATATAAGATCCACCTGCCTTATAGAACCAATTGAAAAATGTTTTTCCGCTTTTTATCATATTCACATAGACTCGGTTTAATGTCGGAAAGGAAATAATAACTGAGTCTTTTCCCTGCGCATTTGTCATCATCCAGTATGACGGTTTTGTCGCCATACCGCCACCCTTAAAAGGGTCATAGCTAAAACTATTAACGTTGATCAATATTGAATCTCCTTTCAAAAACCATTGTTCAACGCCATAGAATTCACGCATTTTTCCAAGATTATCTCGCCGCCAGATAAAAGTTTTAAGATTATTCTTGGTAACAAAATATTTTTGAGAACTCCATTGAGCAGCATAGTACCCTGGAAATTCCGTTGGAGGCGAAGCCTCCGGGTTGCGAATGTTAACGATTTTTGATATTACCCCTTCCCCTGTATCACTCTCAGAGTAAATGTCGACGATGATGAGGCTATCATTCAATGTTGCTATCTGCCTGA
The DNA here is from genome assembly GCF_035489435.1 of Flavitalea sp. NCBI lineage: Bacteria > Pseudomonadati > Bacteroidota > Chitinophagia > Chitinophagales > Chitinophagaceae > Flavitalea > Flavitalea sp. The sequence continues at coordinate 13,017 of NZ_DATHKG010000119.1, read as the reverse complement.
TAGGTAACGCAAAAAGCTCCTTATTGAAATATAGATGAGGGGAGAGACCTTTATTGAGGCGATAAAGCATAAGAGGCCTTGCACCACTGGCAACCGCAACCACACCCCCTGCCTGAAACTTCGCACTAACAAATCCATATTTATTGTCAAAAGTTATGAATATCGATTTTCTTGTTCTGATCTCGAAAACCTTCAGGCTATCATTGGCAACATATAATATCCTGCCCTCTTGCTCATCAACGTCAAATTGTTCTGCATCCTGATCAAATATTTTTTCCCCGTTCAATACGTTGAAGACTATCAACCTCTCGCCCGCCGTCACCAGCAAGCTATCATGGAAAATAAACTTCAATAGGCCCGGGGCTCTCTTATGTCCCGCCAGGTGCCGCAGTTTCCTACCCGTTAGCCAATGCCATAAAATCACGGAATTGTCTTTTCCAGTTGAAACAACCAAAGGATGTTCGCGCGCAAACACTACACTTAGTACTTCTGCCATATGCCCGGTCTGTACAACCATTTGCTTTTGCTGGCAAAATGTGGTTGCCGGAATACTTAGAAAATAAACAAAGCACATGAAGTGCTTTCTGATCGATCCGACAAATGCTTGCCACTTGCTGGTCATGGTGTTGATAGAATTTGTCAAGGTGAATCTAAATTTATATATTTTTAGTAGTAATATCTTAATCTATTTCGAAATATGATGCTCCTATCCCGTCTGTATTTGCGTCGAAGCATTACTATATTCAAATTCGTGACAGTTTGCCTTTATGTAGAGGGGCAGGATTCCACGGCTCCAAATGTTGTCCGCTTTAACGACACCGTTTTCACCGGAGGTAGTTATATAACCGGTAATGTACAAATTGAGAACAGCCCGGCAGTAGGTGTGAATGTGATGGTGAAAGGGAAAGTTAACGTGTCCCTCACTGACATAAACGGAAATTTCCGTTTAGATGCGGACAGTAACGCCCGTTTGGTTTTTTCTTATGTCGGTTTCAACGACATTGAAACAAATGCCAATGTTCATTTTTTAAAATTAGGCGACATGTCGGTTCGTATAAGTAATATTATCAATAAATCCACTGGGTCAAAGGTGATTACAAAAACAGTCCCGGTATTTCCTATTCCATATCCGCCACCTTCCGCAAGTTATTTGATAGACCTACCTGTCCGTTGGAATATTAACAGCTATGGCAAAGCCGACAGTGTGATGCGGTCGGCACTCAAATCCTGCGGATATTCAGACCGGCGCTATTATCCCATTAAGGATGGTTTCGCCCTGGTTACGCAAATGGAACAGATAAACGGCGAAGGATACTCTCTGAAGGAATCCCTGAGATGGACATATAGCATTGCCCATGAACTGAACTCTCCATGGGAATATCTTAAGTCACTGTTCCTGGCACCTAAAGGCAATTTCCGGGTTATTGTTTTTCTGATTAGCAAAAGTGACCCATCAACTAACCCCGGCATTGTGACTGCGGAAAGTGCAAGAGATTGGATGGCAGGAGGTCAGGGAAGCTTACCCAAAGAGCTTTCTGGCATAAGCGGTCCCGTTAACATTTATATGCTCGTTTATCAATACATAAAGTCGCCAGGAACAGATCCCTTGTTTCTTCGTCCGGGGAACATAACCGGTGAGCAACATTTTATCAGGTCGAAGATTGAAAGGAAAATGAAATAGATTATGGTATTTAATTTGTGGTCGGCTAATAAATTTATTTAATCAAAATTACATGAGACCAAAGAGCGCTTTCGAAAACATAGAACATAAAAACGCGTTTAAAAAATTGCTCTATTGTTACATAAGTGTCTTTGCTTCACTGCTTCTGATCGTTCTTATTCAAATCTTTTATGAACGGTATGGGAATCAATCGCTACAAGCCTGGGGTTGGGTAATACTTCATACAGTTCCGGTTACACTTCTTTTATTGTTTATATTTTTCTATGGCAAAAACCAGTTTGTTTTATTTTCTGTAAACGAACAGATAGTTTTTAAGGTCGTCTCATCTTTGTCCCTTTTTTACCTTGCAGCTCTGGTATCGATATTACTTATCCAGCCATTCGGGAACCTGGAGGTGCCTCCGGCAAAACGGCTTCATCAAACCAATACCGGGCTTTTTATTATACAAGTATTGTTAAGTCTCTTGCTTTTAAAATTTGGCAAAGACAAAATTTATTCCAGATCGCCCGAAAATAATAATCAAATCCCCTCCTATCAAGGCTCATCCGCGTCTACTGTGTTTTTATCATATAATCATCTTGACAGGGAAACAGCTGACAAGCTTGCCGTTCTTTTGAAAAAGTCTGGGGTAGATGTCGTTATTGATCGGGAAGAAATGCGGGCAGGCGAATCCATTAAAACATTTATTGAAAACTCAGTCCTGAATACTTCAGTGACACTTTCGCTTGTATCAAGAAACAGTCTTTTGTCAGGATGGGTTTGTTTTGAAACTGTAAATACATTTTTTCTTGAAAGATTTTTTCCGGGTAAACGGTTTATAGCAGTCTATCTTGATTTATCTTTTCTTGATATTGATTTTGCTGTAGAGGCTGTTCGCAGCATAGATGCCAGATTGGAAGCAATAAAAAAACAAATTTATGAGCACGATAGATTGGGTATAGACAGTCGCAATCTTAACTCTGACAAAACCAGGTTAATTGCATTGCGAAATAACATGGATGTAATACTCGACCGCCTTCGCAATTCTCTTTGCCTGGATGTAAGTGATGACAAAATTAATGAGACTTTCCCAATTTTACTTCAAAGTATCTGCAATCCGAAAATACCCTTAGACAGATACAAATCATAACTTATATTCCCCGACGAAATCTATCGTCATAAACGGCATCGGCAAAGCGGGGGTAGCAAGTCAGGAAACACCTTTTGTGATTACCATATTTTCATTCTAACTTCATTTTTACCCTTAATGATTTGATTATGAAAAATATTCTCATAAAAAATGTATTACCCGGCATCATGATGACTTTAATCTTTGCCTGTAATTCCAGTAAGGAAGAACCCGCATCGGTGCCAGTGATTGACAAAGAACAGATCAAAAAAGAAATCCAGGCAAAGGAGGATGAATTTGCTGCAACATATAATGCAGGAACATTAAAAGATATTGGCTATTATGCCGATGATGCAACCAGCTTTTACCAGAACAGGGCACCATTAATTGGCAAAAAAGCAATTTCAGAATACTTGGCCTCTGGCCTGGTTGCCAATTCTAATAAGATTAGTTTCAAAACCAATGAAGTATTTGTTTCCAATGATGGAAACCAGGTAGTTGAACTTGGCTCTTTCAAAGTTGTTGACTCTACAAATAGGCCCATCAATACGGGAAATTATATGAGCCTGTTCGAAAAAAGAAATGGTAAATATGTATCCGTAAGAGATATGAGTGCTTCAGATATACCCGTTCAATAACAAAGCACAGGCAAACAAAGCAAGGGCTGATTATCTTCTCCTGCCTCCGCCACCACTGCCTCTCATTCCACCGCCACCGCCACCCCCGCTATTCCGTGTTCTTCCTGATCCCATTGAAGAAGCAGACCTGTTTGATGTGGATGGACCTTGAGAGTATGATCTTCCGCCACCGGAAGCACGGTTTGAGGCCCCCGCTGATTGTCTTGTGGATGCGGATGGTCCACCTGTTGATGGACGATTCGCAGAACCAGTTGATGGACGAGTTGTTGCACCTGTTGAAGGACGTGTTGATGCAGATGGTCCGCCAACAGACGGACGATTCGATGCACCAGCTGAAGGACGGGTTGACGCAGATGGCCCGCCAACAGACGGACGATTCGATGCGCCATTAGCTGGTCTCGTTGATGCAGAAGGCCTGGTCCCGGCCCTATCTGTTGATCCATTGCCATAACTGCCCCTGGCCCTGTTATCTGAAACCGTATTGGATCTCATTTTATTGTTATTGTAATTATTATAATAGTTCCTGTTATTAATAATTACTGTATTACCACCTCCATAATGACCACCATGATAACCTCCATGGTAATGATAATTATTATGCCGGTAAATTCCCACCGCCACCACGGTGAAAGCTGCAAAATAAGGCGGATAAAATCCGTAATGATATGGTGGCACATAGGGCACATAAACCGGCGAATACACATACTGCACAATGGGAACTGTTTCGACAACTACAATTGTTTTGGCCGGAACATTTACAACAACGGGCTCGGGACCAACATAAGCCGGGTTACTGGTAACGGCAGGAGTGGTGGTCTTTGGTTCAATTACATAATCCTTACCGTACAATTCTTCGTCACCAACAATCTGTAATGAAACCTTGCCTTTGTTTTTATCTATTAAAATCACGGCAACATCCTGGGTTTCTGTTTTACTTACCGCAACCTGGAGAACAAAAGAAAAAGAAGAATCGGCTTTGTTTTCTTTGGTAACTACTTTAATAAAATCAACTTTTTTATCAAGATCTAAATCCAGGTTATTAATGGCTGTTTTTTGATCGTTCAGTGACTTTTCAAAATCTTCAATGGTTTTTGATTTTTGAAAAAGTTCCAGTACAGCATAAAGGTCGAGATTATCACCTGCCAGGCCCAATATGGCCGTATCATTACCAGTTTGATTATCTGTTTGAGAAAAAACAGGTTGGCTTAGCAAAGCGAACAGCGCTGCTAAATATGGTAATATAAATTTCCTCATTTTTTCATGATTTATCAGGTGAGATGCATAAGGGGAGAGGAATATGCATGATTAAGTAAAAAGCTGCATATGTAAGGTAATTAATTGGCTGCAAATAAATATTACAAATAAAAGCACTCCCTGTCCAAATACCCTGTGCACCTGGTCTCACACCGATAAACCATAAATAAGCAAAAGGGGCTTAGATACTATTCGTTTCGCCTTAAATCCTTCAGACTATCCATTTTAATCTCTCAACCTCGATACTATTCCAATTCGCCATACAGCTTATTGGGTTCACTTTGCTTTGCAAATTTCGAACTATTCAGGTTGACTTAATCCTTCTATAGGCTTTATTTCGTTTTCATTCAAGTAATTGAGGAATGCCTTAAAGTTATTTTTGGATTCCTGATACGTTCTTGAGGTATCACTGAGATATTATTGAGGTATACCCGAAAATGCTTTTGGGTTTGTATTGTATGATAAATTTGTTGTGCTTTTAATCTTTCTCAATTTCTCATAAGACAGGTAAGAAGCGATAAGGATTCCGAAGATGACAAGCGGAAAGAAAGTCAGACCATTAACTCCATCAACCATCGCATTGCTGATAAATGCAAAAATGAAGTTGAAGGCAAAACCAGCATAAGCCCACTGTTTAATGCGGTCAGGAATTTGAGGAATAATTAATGCCAACACACCAAGAATTTTAAAGATAACCAACACAGGACCAAAATACTCCGGGTAGCCCAGGTGCCTGATACCTTCTTTCGCGAGTTCAGTCTGAGAGGTCAATGCAGGCATCACACCTTCAAACAAAAAGATAATAACGGTCGCGATCCAAAAAATGATTTTTGTCTTTTTCATCGTAGTAATTTTTAAATTGAATAATGATTTGAAATGATTTCGTTGATTAACACCTCAAAGCTAATATTGACAAATTCCATTTCGCGGGTGTGATCATGACTTGTTAGCGGGCCGATTGCGACTGGATGTTTGTAAAACTTAATATTTTTAAACGCACAGCTATGTCAAGTTCTTTAAATAGCGAGTCCGTACTCGAAACGCTGAAAGCTAAGCCTGCTAACACCCAAACGGGTTCAGGTGTTAACATTCCGTATCCTTTTCCCTCCCCCGCCGATTGGCGCGATCATTGGATTTATTTTCTGTTGGTCGATCGGTTTAACAATCCTTCGGGACCGCCGGTTCCCAATATTTATCCCTGCCTGCCTTACCAGGGTGGAAATTTTTCTGGCATCCGGCAACAACTGCCCTATTTAAAAAGCCTGGGTGTCGGGGCGATTTGGATTTCGCCAGTCTTGATGAATCCGCAATGGTTCAACGACTATTGGGGCGGTTATGGAACACTCGATTTTATACGTATAGAACCAAGGTTTTGTGATAATCCTGCCGCGGCATTAGCAGATTCCTCTATTGGTGATAACGAATTTCGGGCGCTCGTCGATGAGATACATGCGCAGGGGATGTATGTGATTCTTGACATCGTACTCAATCATGCGGCCAATGTTTTCAATTACGAAGGTGCCCGTGATATTAAACCCTGGAAAGAAAATGGAGAGTACGATATTTTCTGGCGTGACGAAACCGGACAGGCCCTTGGAAACTGGACTGATGTTGAGAACATTCCTAATCCTCCATCTAACGGTGTGGTATGGCCGAAAGAATTTCAGCGCAATGATTATTTCCGACGTAAGGGAGAAGATGGATCACGCGGTGATTTTACCGGGATGAAAGAACTCGTGACCGAATACCTTATCCCTGGCACTTCTGTTTACCCGGTGCGGAATCTTTTGATAACTGCCTATCAATATCTGATCGCGAAATTCGATCTCGATGGATACAGGATAGATACCCTTCAATATGTTGAAGCAGCATTTGCCCGTGTGTTCGGAAATGCCATGCGTGAGTATGCGCTTTCCATTGGCAAGAAAAACTTTTTCACTTTCGGGGAAGTCTGGCAGGACGATGATGAATCCAAAATCGCGGAATTTGTTGGACGCAATACAGAGAACAAAGATCATTTTGTTGGAGTGGATGCCGCGATAGACTTCCCTATGAAAAAACGCCTGGAAGCGGTGTGCAAAGGTTTTGCTCCCCCGAGGTCACTCTCTGACCATTTCGACTATCGTTTGGAAACGCTGCGGAAAATTGTCAGCTCACACGGTGACGCCGGCAGACATTATGTGACTTTTTTGGATAATCATGACCAGGACTATCGGTTTCATGATCCCGGGTTTCCCGAACAGACAAAAATGGCTTTAACCTGCATGATGTGTATGCAGGGTATACCTTCTGTTTATTATGGTACTGAACAGGCATTGTCCGGTGCCGGTGGCAATCGCGAATTTGCCAGGGAAGCATTGTGGGGCAGACCTAATGCATTCAACCGGGGGGCCAACCTGTATAAATTTCTTCAGGATTTAAGCATCTTCAGGGCTTCGGAACCGGCTTTGCGTTATGGGCGTCAATATTTTCGTCCCTGCAGTGAAAATGGAGGAGCGTTTACACATTCATCATCCGCTGGCGGTGTAATAGCTTTTTCGCGGGTGTTAAATAATAAGGAAGTTGTTGTGGTGGTGAATACCAGTGTTTCGCAACCGGTAGTTGCAGATATCCTGGTTGATAAAAATCTGCATGATGCCGGCAAGCAATGGGAATTTCTTTTTCCATTTTTATCAAGAGGAGTTCTGCCCGATTTAAGCAGGTCGCAGGAGGATTTGAGGACGATCAGGGTGAGATTGGAGAAGATGGAATTTGTGGTTATTGCGGAGATTTAGAGAAAGATATTTTTACGATATAACGGTTCATGCTAATTTGGAATATTTAGAAATGACCGCTATTTCAGTCAACAAAGATCTTTTTGGCCGAAATAGCGGTCATTTTCACCTTTCTGCCCGGATCACATGGTCGCTATTTGGCAAATCGCAATTATCCTTTTATTCAGTTACACTCTGATTACTACGTTATTCAATCCCCAAAGAAGTTACTGATTTTTTATTGATTATCAAGTATTTACAATCTAATTTCTAGCATTATTAATTTATCAATATCTCCAAAAAAAATAAAAATTAGGAGATATTTCCATAAATCTCCTAATTTTGGAGAAATTAGGAGATAGCATGAAGATCCCCGAGAGACCTCCACTCTTAACAACTAACTACGATTATAGCGAGGTAATTAATGAGTTGGTTCGCCTGGGTAAATTAGAGGAATTCACACGACTGAATGATGTTGAGTATTTTTTTTGGGACAAATGGAAATACATCTCGAATGAATGGGGGATTGATCCGTTGCAACTATGGTCGGCTGTTAAAACAAACAGGTTATCTCACAGGCCGATAGAATCCCTTGGACTCCCGGAACTGAAATTTAAAATCGGGGCACCATCAATCGTTCAAAAATATCTCCATGAATTTGATCTGAACATTGGGGGATCGATACAGGCAGACAGCATTATTCCTTCAGCTGACCGCGACCGCTATTTAATCGGTTCGCTAATGGAGGAAGCCATTGCGTCCAGTCAGCTCGAAGGAGCTGCAACATCAAGAAAAGTGGCGAAAGATATGCTTGAAAACAATCGTAAACCAAGGAACGCCTCAGAACAAATGATATTGAATAACTATGAGGCAATGAAATGGATCGTAGAGAACAAACATCAGCCCCTCAACGCAAAGAGAATAAAATATATTCACGAGGTCTTGACGCGTGGTACACTAAGCGATGCTGAAGTCGGCTCCTTCCGCCATGACGATGAAACAAAAGTATTGGATACACAAACCGGAAAGATTCTTCACAGTCCCCCGACTTACACGCATCTAAATGAATTGATAGAAGGCTTTTGTAATTTTGCTAATGATAAAAACGACGGAACAGTATTCCTGCACCCTATAACGAAAGGGATAATTCTTCATTTCCTGATTGGATATATTCACCCTTTTGCCGACGGAAATGGAAGAACCGCGAGAACGATATTCTATTGGTACCTGCTTAAAAAGAATTATTGGCTTATTGAGTATATGTCTGTTTCGAAGGCAATTCTAAACTCCAAAACAAAATACGCTAAAGCATACCTACACACTGAGTTCGACAGTAACGACCTCACGTATTTTCTGGTTTATAATCTTAAAGCGATGGCGAATGCTCTAAAAGACCTTGAAGAGTATATTAAGAAGAAAACTGCAGAGAAAAAAAATATCTCTGCTATACTTCGTAACACTATGTTTAACGAAAGACAGGTGGCTATCATCCAGGAAGCGCTGAATGATGGTGCAGTATGGTTCACTGTAACGGGAATAGAAAATAAATTTGGCGTCAGCAATCAAACAGCGCGGAACGATCTGAACGTATTGGTAGCAGGTGGTGTATTCGAAGAACGCAAGGCGGGCAAACGCTCGCAGTTTTTTCCGGTTCATGAATACATGAAAAAACTACGAAGTTCGCAGAGAGGGTATTAAGTCCGTTTAATACAAAAAAAACATTGTCAGAAGAAAACATGGTAAATAAAATCCTGATCTTCCGTTCTCTTTTCAAGGGCCGTGAAGACGTCTTTGCGGTATATTGGGAAAAGGGGGCAAAAAGAGGCTATATACCTGCCTACTCTTACGACCCATATTTCTATAGAGCTCTTAAAATGAAGGGAGGCACATTTCAAACCTTCGCTGATAAAACCTACCTGCCGTTTACAGATGAACAACTCACAAAACATTTAAATGGCGAACAACTTATTGGGATATACCCATTACTACAGGATAATACATCATGGTTTATTACGGCGGATTTTGATGAAAAAAACTGGGTAGTGGACTGTCAGAAATTCCTTGACCTTTGTAAAGTCAAAAATATACCTGCTTACCTGGAGCGTTCGCGCTCAGGAAAGGGTGGACATGTATGGATATTTTTCAGTCGACCTTATGCAGCGGTCAAAAGCAGAAAGATCATCTTATCATTGTTAACCGAGTCCGGGGCTGTCTCAGCCTTTGATAAAAATTTAAGCTTCGACAGGCTTTTTCCGAACCAGGACTCCCATTCTGGAAAAGGGCTGGGAAATTTGATAGCATTGCCGTTTTACAAACCAGCTTTAGACCAGGGAAATAGTTGCTATGTTGATCCATATACTTTGCTGCCTTTTCCGGACCAGTGGGATTTTCTCACACGTATTCAAAAAGTATCCGTTGAGCAATTAGATCGGCTTTATCATTCATTGTCTCTCATCAATTCCGACCAGGAAGGAGTCGTCGGGCCGAGGGATAATAACAATCTAACAATATTACTAAGCAACCATGTGAGGCTTAGCAGATCTGCAATATCGCTCTCTCTCATCACATTTCTTAGAGAGGAATTAAATTTTATTAATTCAGAATTTATCGTCAAAAAGCAAACCGGGAGAAATCTATTCGGAACCCAACGTTATTTCCGGTTTATAGAAGAAACTGATAACGAGGTTATTTTTCCCAAAGGTTTTACAGGAAAATTAATCCGGTTTTGCAGGGATATGGGAATCGCTTTTGAATTCAAGGATCAAAGACAAAAAAAAGAATCTGTTGCTTTTAACTTTCATGCAGAGTTAAGAATCTATCAGATTCCTGCGGTGGAAGCCACCAACAAAAAAGACATGGGAGTGATAGTTGCTCCACCTGGTTCAGGTAAAACTATTATAGGTTTAAAGATCATTGCAGACAAACAACAACCTGCTTTAATAGTGGTCCACCGAAAACAACTGATGGATCAATGGATCGAAAGAATTGAAGCCTTTTTAGGAATTCCTAACCACGAGATAGGAAAGATCGGCCAGGGAAAATCAAAAATCGGAAAACATATTACCGTTGCTACTATTCAAAGCCTGGCTAAAAATAAAGAAGGCGGTACCATGTTAAATCATGCATTTGGAACAATACTAATTGATGAATGCCATCACATCCCGGCTGAAAGTTATAGAAACGCGATCCAACGGTTACACAGTTTTTATTTGTACGGCCTAACAGCAACACCTTTCAGGAAGTACAATGACGGAAAACTGATCTTTATTCATTTGGGAGAAATAATTGCAGAGATTTCTACACAACAAACAGGCAAGCAAAAGCAAGCCTCGATAATCATCAGAAATACTGATCTGGATGTTCCTTTTGATTCAAAAACAGATCGGTTTGAAACCCTTTCCAAAATCCTGGTACATGATTCCGCCCGGAACAAATTGATTTTGCAGGATGTCACCAACGAATTGAACAATGGTAAAAGGGTAGTTATTCTTACAGAACGAAAAGAACATTTAGATGTTTTACAACAATATCTCAAGCAATCTTACGAAGTAATTACATTGAGTGGGGAAGATTCGGAAAGTAATCGTGAATCCAAATGGAAGATATTGAAAACAGGTAATTATCAGGCCTTGATTACAACCGGGCAGTTCTTCGGTGAGGGAACTGATCTTAACAATGCAACCTGTTTGTTTCTTGTATACCCCTTTTCCTTTGAAGGAAAATTGATACAATATATGGGAAGGGTGCAGCGCACGGAAATTGCTCCCGTAATTTATGATTACAGGGACATTAAAATTGATTATCTAAACAAAATGTTTCTTAAACGCAACGTTTATTATAGAAAACTGGCGCGCCAGGCGAGTTTGTTTGACGATCCCATTGAAGAGGATATAATTGTAGAGAATATTATTGCAGAGAAAATTATTGCAGAGAAAAAAGATAGGATCCTGACAATTGACAAGGAAATTAGCATCGCTATCGAATTGCTTGAGTTCAGATATGGAAGCGTTTCCTTTACATACAGTTCTTTAGAGGCGAATTTGAAAATAGACTTCGAGATTCAGCATGATGATATCCGGCCCGAATTTGAAGTTCTAAAGCCTTATTTCGCGAAGTTTCTGAAGTCTAAAAATGTTAAGGCGCATATTTATGCAGAGATTGAAAATGGACAATTGGTTTCTCAACTGGCTTCTTCAGAAGACATAAATAAATTAGACAGGCAAATTATTGAAGGAGTTCGTTTCCAGTTCGTAACTAAACCCATTTTTAATCGAACGAATCCAACTATTAAAGATGAATCAGGTGAAGTGCTTCATGTGAATCATCCCTTATATGAATCAGGGCAAGAACTTTTGGAGGACATATTGAAACATTCTCAGTTCAGGCATCACCGGCATCTTCGTTACCTGGCTGATAAACATGCTGGTCATTTATTGAAAATCCGGTTTGTGTTACAGCCATTTTCTTTTGTTTTTCTGCTGGAAGGAACTGATCAATATCACATTATACTGGAAACCCTGGATACTGAAGAGGCGAGCTATCTGTGGCATTTTCCCAGGATAGTCTCCAATCTGCCGTTAAAGTTGAAGGAGATTGATGCACATCTGGACATTATCCGGAAACAAGGCAGGCAGGGATTTCTGACATCACCACCAGAGAACTTCAGTCGTATTCTTCACGATTATTCCGATGACAATAAAGGATTTATCGTCTGGAAAGATATGTTGGAAGAACGGTTGGTTTAAGGGTTACAGATTCTACTATTTACTTCAAAGCAGTTCATCTAGCTTAACCGCCTGGAACACGAGATCTGCCTGGCTGCTTTCATATATTACCCCGATGGTGTTTTCATCGATAGATGTAAGACAAGAATATCCCCTCGCCTTTTTTTCATCCATCAACAATTTCCGATGCCAGGTTTTGCCGTCGTCATAGCTCACCTTCAGCGTTATGTTATGGCGCGCGACTTTTGAATCCGGGTTACAAAAAATGAGTAGCGATTTCTTTTGGCCGTTCTGTTTGTAATCATGCCGGATGATACTGGCCATACATACAGGTTCCTGTAACGCTTTGTGCGAAGCCGGATGAATGTTCCAGCTCTGACCGAGATCTTTTGTGACAGCTATCGCCCTGCCGTTTCCCGCGCTTGTGTCGTTCTTATTTTCGTTCGCACGCATATTCAACATGATGCTTCCATCCTTAAGTTCAACAGCCATGTTTTCGGTTGTAGCCTCATCCATCGCGGGTTTGCTGGTTGCCCAGGTTTTACCGCCGTCTTTACTATAGGTTATATTTGAAAATGGTTTGCCTTTTGCATCGCGCCCTTGTGTTGGAAATACGAGCGTACCATCGGCAAGGGTTATGCCGGCACCGGGTGCAGGGGCCCAGAGCCACCATTCTTCTTTTTTGCACATACGGGTGAGATTGACCGGCTCGCTCCAGGTTTTACCGTTGTCTATGCTCTTAGTTATAAGAAACTGTGATGTTTGTTTTACATCGAAACCCGGTTGTGAGCCTTTAGAGCGCCACTGATGATTCCAGGTAGTGCTGGTGTCGGTAAGATTCTCCACCCACTTACCATCA
>NZ_DATHKG010000118.1:0-30614 GCF_035489435.1 Flavitalea sp. | reverse complement strand
TATAGCCAAGCAGGATAAGGGTGACTATACTATTAATTATGTGGCAGGTTCAAGTCCTAGAAGATACACAGTAACTTATACCAGTGCATACTTCCCGGCTTCGGAGTCAACTTTTTTCCTGCCCATACCGGCAAACGAATTGCTGCGTGCACCCAACCTGCTGCAGCCAGCTGTAGAATTTGATTTCAGTAAACTTCCTGAATAACAACTGCTAAACTCAATCCCATGCCATTTACATTTCGAAATATAATCAAAGCGATTTTTGTTATCGCACCTGTGCTCTTATTTCTCTACTCTTGCAAAAAAGATAGTAATGCGAGTGCCCCTCCTGTCATCGAGTTTGTGCGGCTTGTTGACTCCACCAAAAGAGACAGCACTTTTACCAGCTCCTTAACCGGGCAACAGATACTGATTCACGGTCAGAATCTTGGGGGCGTGCAACAGATACTTTTTAATGACATGCCGGCATCTTTTAATACTGCTTTAGTAACCAATACAGATATCATTGTTGTGGTGCCAGCCACTGCGCCTACGGAAGCCACAAATCCAAACGTTTCAAACAAGATCCGGCTGATTACCGAGTCCGGTGAAGCTTCATATGATTTTAAGCTGGTTCCGCCTACACCTGGTATTACTTCTGTTTCAAATGAGATGGCCTTTGCCGGCGAAGTCATTACGATCAAAGGTTCTGTGTTTTATAATTTAGAAAAGGTCGTTTTTCCCGGCAATCTAAATGGCACTAATCTCCAGGTGATAGACACTGCAACTTTGCGGGTGACTGTTCCGAACGGCATAACCACAGTTGGCACAATCCAGGTAGTAGGAAAGTATGGTATCGGTGAAAATCCCAACATCATTTTTAATGGCGTTAGTCAACCGGGGATGCTTGCCAATTTTGAAGATGGCGATCCGCAGTTTGGATGGGCCTGGTGGGGTGGAATCAAAACCAACAGTTCTGTCGATTTTCCCGGTAACAGGGGTAACTACATAAGAATTAAACCCGCCGCAGCAATCAATGCAAATGACGGAGGCTGGTATAGTGACAATCGTGCAGTAAATGTTGCTGAAGCAAGCTGGATACCCGAATCGAATCTCAACGATCCGATAGGGGACTATTTGTTGAAGTTTGAGGTGTTTATTAAAACACCCTGGAAAAACGGAACCATCCTGATCCGTAATGAAGGATCATGGAAATATACTGCGCGTTATGCGCCCTGGCTAAACAGTCCAAATGGAACTTACTCCAATTCGGGTTGGGTAACGGTAAGTATACCATTAACCGAATTCAGAACTAAGGCCAATGACGTTGATGGTTCGGGTTCACCGGCTTCAAGCTTGTCGGAACTGCTTGGAAATGGCAAACGTGAAGTTGGATTTATGCTTATCAATGACAGCAGCACACCGATAGCAGCATTTGACGCAGCTTTTGATAATGTAAGAGTTGTACGCCGCTAATTTGAAGAACCGCGGTTCTAATTTGGATAGATCAGAACAGGTAAGCCGTTGTGTAAGTCAGAAAATGACAAAGCACAGCGGCTTTACTTTGATCAATGCCGGATCATATCCGTCTTTAGCATTGCCATCTCACCACACGATGTCAAATTTGTTACCGTATCAATTACGACAATCTAATTTTACATGAGAAACCGTCGTCTCAAATTCCACAATCAAATTTTACATGAGAAACCGTCGTCTCAAATTCCACAATCAAATTTTTTATGATGAAGCGACTTGTCAGATATATTCATTACTGCGGCCTTGTTATTTTATTGGTCCCGGGTATAAGAACTAAGGCGAGGGCACAACAAGGATTTTTCCTGAACGACTGGAAACCGAAAAATATAACAGCACCAGTATACACAGAGATTGCGATGCCAACTGCAGCAAGTACTGTAACTGTGAACATCAATGGCGAAAATATCATAACAAAAGTTCCGGCAAGTCTATTTGGTAATAATGCTAACCCTTATATGACGCAGATGGTGACGGAGCCGGTTCTTATTGACCATATAAAAGCGCTTTCACCAAATATCATCCGCTATCCTGGTGGCAATATCAGCAGTGTCTTTTTCTGGAACCAGGAAAAAGATGCAAAGCCCCCGACGGCACCCGACAGCTTATTTGATTCAAATGGTAAACCTGTTAAGGGTGGCTATTGGTATGGGAAAAATAATGAGGGCTGGACTTTGTCGCTTGATAACTATTACAAAATGTTGCAACAGACCAACAGCACCGGCATAATAACGACCAACTATAGTTATGCAAGGTATGGGCTTGGTGCAAATCCAGTAACAGACGCAGCGCACCTGGCAGCTGATTGGATAAGATACGATAGTGGCCGCACCAAATACTGGGAGATAGGAAATGAAGATGCCGGCCCATGGCAGGCAGGATTTAAAATAAACACCGGTACTAACAGCGATGGACAACCGGAGATCATTACCGGGGGTCTATATGGTCAACATCTCAAAATTTTCGCGGACTCCATGCGAAAGGCGGCAAAAGAACTGGGGGTAACGATATATATCGGGGCGCAACTTATTCAATATGATGCTGCGGCCTCGTGGAATCCGCCGGACAGAAACTGGAACGCGGCTTATTTTGCCGAAGCCGGAAATACCGCCGATTTTTATATTGTCCACTCCTACTATTCGCCCTTTGGAGAAAATTCAACAGCTGTAAACATTCTTAAGACAGCCGCTGATGAAACCAGGGCCATTATGAACTGGATGAAAACAACCACTACCAAAGCGGGAGTCGAATTGAAGCCAATTGCCTTAACAGAGTGGAACATTTTTGCAGAAGGTTCCATGCAGTCGGTGTCGCATGTAAATGGGCTTCATGCCACGCTGGTCTTAGGTGAACTAATTGAACAGAAGTACGGAATGGCAAGCCGTTGGGATCTTGCAAATGGATGGGGAAATGGTAATGATCACGGGACATTCAACAGCGGTGATGAACCCGGTGGCGTACCAAGATGGAACCCAAGGCCATCATTTTATCATATGTATTATTTTCAGAAGTTTTTTGGCGACCAGATGATACAATCGACGGTAACAGGCAGCCAGGATATAGTGAGTTATGCATCGTCCTTTTCTTCCGGACAACTAGGTAGCGTAATTGTCAATAAGGGCAATTCCGCAAAAATTGTGAAGATCGCCACAGATGCGTTTACTGTAGGCCGTTATTACTGGTATACATTGACCGGCTCCAACGACAATGGTGAGTTTTCCCGGAAAGTATTGGTTAATGGAAATGGGCCAACCGGAGTTTCAGGAGGACCTCTCAACTATCCAGGTATTGCTGCCAATTCAACAATAGCACAAGGCGAGGTAAAAATAGAAATACCAGCCCGTGCAGCCGTCTATGTTTTACTTGAGAAAGGCGCCATCACCGCCGTGAGGGATATTGATCCTGCCGACAAAATTGTGAAGCTGTATCCAAATCCTTCCAAAGACGGCAGTTTTTATCTCCGCATCCGGGATGGTTTGATCTTGGATAAGGCTTCCGTCCAGGTTATTAACACGGGTGGTCAGCTCGTGGAACAAAGAACCGGATTCACTAACGGAACCCTCTTGTTCAGCCAGCCGCTGATCAGTGGTAACTACCAGGTTGTGATTAAACTCGCAGAAGGGGTCACAATAAAGAGGCTGGTGGTCCAATAACCGGAAAATTTATCGTCTATCCGATAAATTATCGTCTATCCGGTTCACTGAATTCGGTGAGGGAATAGCAGCGGAAGGTAATCTACTTTTGAACACCCGGAAAAGCAACAAACTTGTCGGGTGTTTTTTTTATGACCTCCAGGGAAGCAATCGAACACCAGGTAAACACTGTATACAAAAGTTATGCTCCCACTTCCCTTTCTGTGAGAGAACCGGGCCTGGTTGATATTGAAGTAAAAGTGAGCGAACTAAAAGGTGCATTTATTTTTACCAATGATATGCAAACCCATGACAAGGATTTGTATTTCGATCTTGAAAGAACCGATCCTCTTGTAATGATGTACTTCCAGCTGAAAGGCTCTGCTCATTTTGTAGATGACAAGCCGTTTATGGTACCACCTATGCACCACTCAGTCAATCATGTGCCTTTGTTTCGTTCAAGATGCGTCGCAGAAAAAAACACAAGTTCAAAAAATCTCTGCATAAAAATCAGTCCTTCTGTTTTATTAAAAGAATGGCCGGACGAACTGTCTATTGACAAATGGTTGCGTGCCATTGAATCCGGTCAGCCAATGGTAACCTTACACAAAAGCCGGCCGATGAATCACAACATTCAGCAAAATGTAAAGCAGCTGCTGGATTGTCCTTATACAGGACAGTTAGGCGCATACTGTCAGGAATCAATTATACGTTTGTTATTAATACAACAACTGGCTGAGTTTGCCGACGAACACCAGGCAGATAATAAACAGCAGTTCATTGAGTTGAATCCACCGGCAAAATTGACCGCAAGTGATGTTGCTGCACTGCATGATCTCAGACAATACCTGGAACAAAATTTTCTGGAAGATGTTTCGCTGGACAAACTTGCGAGACGGGCCGGGCTTAACAGCTTCAAACTAAAACATGGATTCAGAACCTTATTCAAGACTTCTGTCATGCGTTTTATCGATGAGAAAAAAATGAATTATGCGAAACAATTATTACTTGCCCAGGATGACAGCACAGACAGGTTTGATCTTTCCGATCTTTTAGGATACAATCACTATTCAAACTTCAGTGCCGCTTTTAAAAAACATTTTGGCCATTCCCCTTCAACTTATAAAAAGCACTTCTCTCATAGAAAAGATCTTTCTCATAGAGAAAATCCAATTCACGAAGTAAATCTTTCTCATAAAAAATACCTTTCTCATATCAATTGATACTTTTTGCATAACCACCTACTTCTTTGTCTGCTGTTTCTTTGTATTCTAAAAACATTTATTAAAATGAAACAGTATTTAGTTATGGGCGTAATTATTTTGAGCGCCTTCTGTGCCTGTAACAGGTCCAACAGTAATTTAGCAGACAAACCAAAAACAAAAACATTTTCCAGCAAGGTTGTACTTGACTGGAACGAAATGGCATACAATGCCATGGGAGGAGCTACTTATCAGCACTCTTTACTTGCTTCACGAATAAATACCATGATGCATATCGCCATGCATGATGCAGTGAATGCGGTGATCCCACAGTTCAAAACCTATGCATTAAATAAAACCGACGACAAAGCAGATCCGGTTGTTGCAGCGGCGACTGCCGCGCATGATGTGCTGATTGCAGCTTTTCCTGAAAAGCGGGCATCATTGGACTCTATGTTGCAGGTATCACTGCACGGATTAAATGATTCTGTCGCATTATACCGGGGTCGGGAAATTGGCAAAGAAGCTGCTTCTGCGATACTTGCGATGCGATCAAATGATGGTGCATTGGCAGATCCGTTTGGAAAAATAGATCCATCAAATGCCGCTGGTACTTACCAGGCAGTTCCCCCATTCGACATTTTGTTTGCACCGTTTTGGAAAAACATGCAGCCATTCGGAATTACCAGTGCCAGTCAATTCCGCGTGGCACCACAGCCCGCACTCGATTCAAAGGCATATGTCGATGGGTTTGAAGAAGTAAAACGTTTCGGATCGAAGTTTAGCAAGGAGCGTAATGCAGAACAAGCATCTTATGCACAGTTCTGGTATGAATTTTCAGAAGCAGGTTGGAACCGTATCACCAGGAATGCTGTGATGGCAAAGAAGTCGGATCTGGTAACAAGCGCCCGTCTCTTCGCACTGGTGGATATGGCATTGGCGGATGCTTACACTGCGGGATGGGATTCAAAGTTTCATTATAATTTCTGGAGGCCTTTCACTGCCATCCGCAATGCAGCTATTGATGGCAATTCGAACACTAATGCTGATCCGGTCTGGGAACCAATGTTGCCGACACCACCTGTTCAGGATTACCCTTCCACACATAGTGCACTTGGTAATGCCGCAGCCACTGTCCTGACTTCTATACTCGGAGATAACTTCTCCTTTTCATTTCAGTCTCCTACTGCCAGTCCGGCTAACCTGACCAGGCAGTTCAAAAGTTTCAAGCAGGCAGCCCTCGAGAACGCAGATTCAAGAGTAATGGCGGGTCTGCATTTCCGATTTAGCTGTGACGCCGGCTTAACGCTTGGAGACGATGTAGGTAAGTGGGTTGTTCTACATCAACTAACACCCGTACGATAGTAGTGAGTAGTGAGTGGTGAGTGGTGAGTGGAGTGATGAGTGGTAAGTGGTGAGTGGAGTGATGAGTTATGAATGAATTTCATAACTCATCACTCTTTTTCATAATTCATAACTCATAATTCATATCTCTCTTCAAGTGGTTTTTTTAGGCGGTAATGCAAATGCAATAGCCTCATGCTCAAAATGTCCTTTATGAGAGGCATCACAAAAAGGCTTGTTTTTCGAAAGACCGCAACGGCAAATAGATACTACCTCACGGCCACCAAGATCATATGGAGTACCGTTTTTATCTACTATCTCGAAATCACCTTCTACTTTAAGAGAACCATTGCTATTAACTATAATTTTTGTTGCTGCCATTTCTAAATTTTTAATAAGCTGCGAAAATAAGATAATTCCCGGCTTTTAACTCCGTCATTGTCTACCACCGCTCACCTACCTCCTCACACATACAGTAATATCCATAACTCACAACTCAAAAACTTCACTCACCACTTACCACTCACCACCTCACTCATCTACGGTTTTTATTAGTTCTATAAATTGGAGCTTAATCTTTTTCTGATCAAAAGGTTCAGTCCAATATACGTTTGTAAGTTGCAAAGCGGGCTCCAGGGATTTTGAAGAATCGTAACCACCGGCCATGGCCAGATAGAATTCGTCATTTTCACCAAATCCCATTTTGTAGAGATAAAATGTCAGGGTTTTGCCGTTGATAGTTTCCTTTCGTTTTTCAATAAACCTTAGTGAGGTCGGTGAATAATCGTCCATCCCACTATTGAAAGCGAGAGACTCGGCAAAAGCTCCCTGGTTAAGATATTTCGAAGGAAATAATGATTGTTTACCGGCCAAACTCAGCATCTCGTACAGAGAGACACGTATTTCTTTGTCAGCTGCAAGTTTATTGATATAGACTGCACCAACCTGCTGACCATTTTTCAGCAGCAATTCGATCACATCTTTTGAAAGATATTTATCTTTTACAGACAGCAACTCAGTGAGCTTTTTGTTCGACTTCTCTGTGTTGAGTTTTCCCAGTAATGCAGCAACATCATAAAGACGGTAATCTGCATCATCCTCATAAAACTTTGTTGGATGATTTAAAAAATCAGCAATAAAAAGAAAATCAGCTTCATTTTTAATGATCTCACTTTTTACAATAATATTGCTGTCAAGCAAATGTAGCGCGACCATCGATATCGCTGCCCCGAAAACAGTATCCCTTATAAACTGCTTGAGTTCTGGATAAAATGCTGCCGTTAACCAGATGGTATCTTTCAGTGGCTTTACAAACTGAAGGCCGGGATTAATAGTCAGGGAAGATTGTTTCATTAACCCAATCATAGCCTTGAAAGATTCAATGCTTTTCATTTCTGCAAGACTATTCAAAACAAGTACTTTATGTTCCTGGTTAGTTGAGGAATTATATTTCTTCGTAAAAAAATCTATTGACGCCGGGGTATTAAGTACCACAATCCTATCCGCTATTTCGTGATTAACTGACATACCTGTATCAGTGCCATAAGGGTAACGATATGTCTTGAAAACGGCACCATGCAGCAGTTGCAAATCTGAGTTCAAAAAAGGAGCAGCCTCAAGCTTGTTGTAAGCTTTGACGCGTGTTGTAGAATCGCCATCGTCAAGGTCCCTGATCAGCGTAATGGCTTTTGATTCCAGGTGAAATTGCTGGTTCGATGCCAGCGAGCCAAACTTAAAACCTTCAAAGAACTTATTTATGTTTGGTTCGTACACAAACTCACGGGTACCCGTTACAATTAGTTTATAAACCTTATCACCATTTAATAGTATCCTGACCCTGTAAACGATATTACCACTCCCATTTTTTCGCATTAGTATCTCACGACCTTTGCTGCCGGCATTGGTAACTTCTTTCTCCGTGATTAACTGGCCGCCAGCTAACTGAGTATTAACCTGCGCTCTCCAGAAACCTGAATCGGATTTTGCCCAGTCATAAATACTAAGCGTATCAGGCAACACGGTATAGGAAGTGGAAGTCATGGTGTCATAGGCGAGCCATTGGAGATTACTCACCTCCTGCCCGCTAAGTCTGAAGGATGCCGGAGCCCAGGTACTGAAATTATTATCAGCTTCAGCAAAGGTTTTCCAACGGAATTCAGGTTGTTGTAAAAACTTCAATGATCCAAAAAGGTTTCGACCTGCTTCTCCATAGATGTTTGCTGAATCAGCGATCATCATCAAGAGGATATTCCGGTTGCCATTAATGCCACCAACAGTGCGACTATACAATCCCTTTTGTATTAAGTTTTCACCCGTAACCTGCAGCATTCTTTTTCCATCAAGCCAAACGCTCTGTGAATCAATCACCCGGTATTGAGATCCCATCTTTTCATAGAGTTCTGCTTCTATCAGGCTATCGCTTTCAATAAAATGACCAGGCAGCACTTCCTGTGAAAAAAGCATTGAATAAATGCCTTTGCTCAGATCCACTCCAGCAAATCCGGATATGTGCCATCCATTTTCGGTGCGGCTATATTGTTTGTTGTATTCAATTTTGGAAGACGCTTTAAGGCTGATACCCATTATAGTATCTGAAAAAATGAAACTGGTATCCTGACCAGGAATGACATGGTTTTCAGGAATAAAAAATGAACTGAAGAATTTATTGGCGTCAACACCCGCAAGCTGCTCGCTTTTGTTACCCGTCATCATCGCTACGTATACAACACGCTCATCCATTAGAATTTGCACCCTCAAATTCTGATTGCTCACCTTTTCGATGAACTCCTGCCCGGTTGCATTTCCAATACTGATTCTTCTGCCGGTTTTTAATTTACGCCCCTTGAACATATAGGTGGCCATCTGCTTTGCAACGCTGTCTTTGTTGAAGTTTTGTTGTGGATAAACAACTGCCATGGTAGCATAGGTCGACATAGTAAACAGGTCCAGGTGGAATTTCATGTCGACCAGGCTCTGCAAACGGACAGATGCCGGGTTACCGGGCATTAATATCTTGTAAAGATTATTTACATCAGACACTTCCTGCCAGGGAAGATGCACTTCTTTGAAAGTGTATTTTGAAGCATCGATCTTTTTGTTTGACATTACAGGTTCTACCTTGAAGCCCCGTCGTGTTAAAAGATCAATTACTCCACTATCACCTGACAAATGTGCAGCACCTATCGCGAGAAACATCGTGCGAATATTTACCAGGCTATCGATGCGACGAGCCATTTTCACATTTCTCCTGATTAGCAACTGGTCTTTAAAATCAGCACTACCCTGATTCGAGATTTCGTTGATCCCATCCAGATCCTCCCGTGTATAGGTATCGATCATTGTTTCCATTACCGACTTACCGGTTTTGTTTATCTTCTTTTTGTTGTCCAGCAACAAATAGTCGAGATCAGATTTATCGACCATGTCTTCCATCAAACCAACCTGGTCACTTAGGTCCTCTATTCCACCGAGCCACTTACCTTGACGCCGGGCGATATTGTACAGATAGGCATCAACAAATGTTGGCATCTCACCTTTGGCCATATAATCGTTCATCCAACGATTTCGCTCCTGTACAATTTCATCTGTAGTGATTTCACTGGCCGGTTTCTTAAACTTCTTAGAAAGTCCCTTCCGGTATGGTTCGAACTCTTCTTCCGTAAGCAGGTCCTGTAACTTTTTTTTGTTCTCCAGTTCGTCAAACATCTTGTTTACATAGTAAACACCCATCTCGTCAGGATTAACCTCGATTGCCAACCCCTCAGATTTTTCAATGGCAGCATAAACCGAATCACTGAAACGAAAAAGGCGTTTATCATTCAAATGCATGGTGCCAAACAGGTAAGAAGGTTTTTTCAAACCCTGGCCGCTGATTCGCCACAAAAGTGTTTTGGGAGTTGGTTGCTGGGCTGAAGCAGAAAAACAGGTCAAGCAAAGGAAAGCGAACAGCAAGCGAAAGAAGATAGGCATTAATACAGATATGAATTATGAGTGATGAGTGATGAGTGAGTTATGAGTGATAAGTTTCTGCAATATTAATTGTGTGCAAAAAGTTGGAAAACTGCGATCAAAATAATTTTAATTACTCATATTTCATAATTCTGCAGGTTAAATTTATTGACCCCTTCGCTTAAATCATTCATTACTCACAACTCACCACTAAATTTCATAACTCATAATTCATAATTCATATTTCTCTTCAGTGTATTTGTTTCAAATGCTCGTCAAATAAACCAATAAGAACCGTTTCGCCTTTTTCATCGGATTTCAGGCCACCATATTTTGCCATTGCGTATTTGTCAGCATCGCCTTCCTGGAAGAAAAACGATTCTGCTCCGAGATTGAGGCTCCATGGCCCGGCGGTATAACGGATGGCATATTCACCGGCAATAAGCGGTGATTTATTTGGTTGAATTCTTATGCGGTCAGCCACTCCGTTTGGTCGGAGTTTTACCACGACAAATCCTCTTGGGATCACACTGTCAGCATTTATACCCTGGGTTATGGCGTATCTCAGTTGCATATAGTCACCCTGCATAAGTGATCTTGGATCTACCGGTGCTAATTCAAGCAGAATTAGTTTTCCATCTTTTAATAAAGATTCCTTACTTAACACTGATCTGTTAAAGAAAAAAAGCAACACTACACAGTTCAACAAAATGATAATCCACCTAAGTTTTTGCATTTGTCACTAATTTTTTTATGGTCACCAGATAAATAAGGACGAATAAAATTCCGCTTCCAATCAGGAAATACGATTTCTGCAGCAGGCTATACTCAAGATCATAATAATACTGGCAGATAAAATAGATTAATGCTCCGATGCCCAGTATAAAGCCGCCCCGGTGCCGGACAAAAAAACTTAGCAGGATAACCAGCAAGCAGCCCGATATAGCGGGAGCCATGATTGTGGGAATGAACATCAATGTAGCAATTCCATAAACAAGGATCTTATCGTTGGGCTTTGTAACGTTTAGTACAACCAGCAAATGAAAGGCAACATACAGCAGCGCAATTATGATGACAATGGAGGTTGCCAATAAATAATATGACCCTGTGGAGAATAAATCCTTCCTGGCTATTAGCACAAGTCCGCAAAGAAAAGAAAGCACCATACCCGTCCGGATTGGCTGGTAAAGCTTTGATATTTTCGGGCTAGCTGAAATAAAAGCAGATTCATGCAGGAATAAATAAACAATTGCAATCACCTGCATTGTGAGCAATAAATGAATCATATTATTGGAAAAGGAAAATATGATCAATGCGAACAGACTGCCATTAATGATCAACAGGGAGATAAATGAAAAAATATAGTTTTGAATGATAATCAGCGTAAGCAAAGCAACGGCGACAAATATCAGGCAAATCATGTTCTCGTTTACATGTATGGATCCGAGTCCCACACCCAACAAAAAGAAACCAATCAGGTAAAATGATATACTTGCCGTATCGACTATAATATTATCAAACCGGCTGTTTACTATAATTGACGCGGCAATAAATATTAAACCAAAAATAAGCATACCCGTTTCGGACTCATATAATCCTGCAAGAAATAAGAATGCGAGAAAAAAAAGGCTGGCAGCAATCCCACCAAAAACAGAGAGTGCCTTGATAGCAATTCCTGATTTGCCCGTGTTTGCCTCCTGGTATTCACTTAGAATTTTTTCTTCATCTATTGCCGGGGTCCTGTTGGCTGAACTCTTCAGCAAATAGAGCGTATGTATGATGATATTTATCTTATTCAACTGCCCATTTTTTTTGTAGTGAAATCAGGTTTCGTATGATTAGGGTGACGCTGATAATTACAAACAGGAAAGTGATAAAAAACATACTGGCGTCAGAGCCAAGATTGAGCAACAGGTCTGAGATAATAATAACTAAACTAAAAGGGATAATGGAAAGAAAAAATGCACGCTTCTTTTTGAGCGAATACAGAATGCCCGCACCATAACTGATAATAGTCAGTAAAATCAGCACATAAAAAGCAGGATCTGGACCTCCAAATATCCCCGCCGTGATTCCGATGGTGGTGCAGGCAACTGTTGCCAGTGCAAGGGTTTTGACAAACCAAGACGGCATCTTCAACAATCGTCTTGATTCTGATAACAATACAAATATGACTAAGGCAAAAAGATTGATAGCAAAAATCAAAGTGTATACGAATGCCGTACTCCAATTACCCGCTACCTGCTCCGAATATAAAACAACTGTTGTATTTATAAGTAACAGGTAAATTAACCAAAGCGGGCCAAACCCTGCTACGAATACCCAGAGCGTTATGGAAATGGTCCATCCAAGGAAAAAATCATAGGCATTTGCGCCAGTCTGGTAAATCTGTCCGAACACAGCAAACAAAACACCCACAAGAACCGAAGCACCAGTGAGACAAATGTTCTTAATATCCTGCTTTAATTTAGTAAGCAGGACCAGCGAAACTGTAATAACAATCAGGATTTCTATTAATCCAATCTTCGAAAACTTTCCAAGTGAGTCCCAGTTATAGGCAAAAAACATGATAATGCCGGCGACCAGAAAACCAACACCAAGTGCCATAAAAAATATCCGGAGAAATTTCTTCCAGGAGGCAGCATTCGTGTAAACATGCTGTTGCAATAACGCATGGATTTCCGATTTTCTTAAATCACTATGACGGCTGATGACGTATATGTCGTCGCGTTCTATTTTTGCCATGAACAATTATTATTTAGAGGCTAATATCAGGTATCAAAACGCTGTTGCGTCTGATTTATTGGCAGTTGATATATTTCAAAACTTCATATATCAACTTGTTATTCGCAACTTTATCCATGTAAATCAGAATGCTGTATACTGTTCAATTATTGGAGATTTTACACCATGAAAAACGAGCAGGTTCCGATTGCTTTCCCTGGTGAATCAAACCCGGCCGGGGCGCGCGATCCCATTGTTTTGTATACGATACATCCAACCCATCTATACCATTTACCCCTGTCGGCACCTGGGTCCATTTCTTACCATCGGTAGAATAGAAAAATTTAAGAATGCGTCCGTAGGTAACAGCCATTTTCAACCTGATTGACTTCGCAGATGTTAATTTGATTGTTTTCAAGATTTCCTTTTTATTGTTATTATTTGACCAGATAACAAGATCATTTCCCTTCACCCCTATCCCGGCATTGCTGTTGTCATCGCCATAAAGAACCAATCCTTTCAATGCACCATTTAGATTCGATACCTCTGTACTTATTTCGTATTCAGGAACGGTTGTCCTCACACATAGTACAGTACCACTCCGGTTCCCTTGTTTTACATTACCTGATAAACTGAGAAAGCCATGATCATTATTTGCTACCAGGTCGCTATGTCTGAAATCCCAGGACCATTGCAGTGATAATTTTTTATCATCGAAATCATCTGTCCACTCGCCCTTTGCTTTTGTGGAAGCAGATCCGGGCTGCCTGAAAGATGGCCATCCATTTGTATCATCCCATGATATTTCAGAAATCAGCGCCTGCCTGCCAGTATAAACATTGAATTCCTTTTCGTATCCATGAAACAGAAAAAACCATTTTCCATCCGGTTGAAGTACTGGTGTACCATGCCCAGTACACATCCATTGTCCACTCTCGTGTAAGACAGGATTTCCCGAATAATCTTCGAACGGCCCTGTAACAGATTTTGACCTGCTAACCCTGAGGTTATAATCGCATGGAACACCGCAGCAACTCCCTGCTGAGTAAAACAGGTAATAGTAATCATTTCGTTTTATCATTGACTGGCCCTCAAGTCCTTTGCGTGACGAGTCTATTTTGATCGAAACCGGTTCACCAATGAGTTTGAGACCATCATCAGAAAGTTTTGAAGAAAGCAATTCGATGGGACGTTTGTCGAGACCATATGCCTTCCATGTAATATATAACTGCCCCGAATCATCGAACACAAAAGCATCAATTGCTTCTTTCCCTGTTCTGATCAAAACTCCATGATCCGTAAAACCTGATTCAGGATTGTCCGCCGTTGCAACTCCAATACAGGATATACCATTTGTATCACGAACTGTATAATACGCAAAGACCTTGTTATTATGGTAATATAACTCGGGTGCCCAGAATGAAGAAAGCATCCATGGCTGTTTCTCCGGAAATATATGTGCCACCTGCTTCCAGTTCAAAAGATCGCTCGAAACATAGACCGGGAAATGTGGTGCCCATTCGGATGACGTGCCAGCCGCGTAATATTTATTGCCAATACGTATAACCGAAGGATCGGCAAAATCGCCCCTGATCACTGGATTTATAGTATCAGCCAGGTTGGCACTTAGTTGCATGCAACAACCAAACACAAGCATTAAAAGAGCAACAAAAACACGAAGGTTCCGGATCATAAAAATGGTTTTATGACCAAATTTAACACTTGAAACAATGACAACTCTAATTCATCCTTCCTCCAAAAAGATATGGTAACATCATCACAAGCACATAAAGAATCATCAGGCAGACAGGCAGCGCCATGATAAATGTTGCAATCTTCAAATGACCAGCGAAATAAAAGATAAGACCTGAAATCAGAATAGCAAGGCCGACAAACATCACGTATTTTATAGATCCGGATGAAGATTCAGGACCTCCGTTATAGTTCTTATAATAAACATTGATGAATCCCTGGATTGAATACAGGTTGCCAATGGAAACTAAGATGGTTGCGATCCAGAATACTATTTTCATCCGTGCATATTGTTTTTGACCTTTATAAAAAACAAATATATGATCAGCACATGGGCTGATCCACACGGATACTTGTATCCTGTATAAAATATTGAGTGATTGACAGGCCTACCCTGGCTGCATTGATACCAACCTGAATTGATATCTACCTGAATTGATAGCTGCCTGAATTAATATTTACTTGAATTGATACCTACTTGTATTGATAGCTACCCGATTTGATAGCTACTTGGATTGATATTTACCTAATTGAAATTTACCTGTTGTTTGCCGGCCTTGAGATTGATTTCCTTGCCGTTCCAGACAAATCTGCCAGTGGTTCCTGAAGGCAATGTCACGCTTCCTTTCAGGCCGTCTTTGTTTTGCCTTGTTAAATCCACCGATATTAAACCATCAGGGTGTGGCATAGTAGCAACCACATTATTCAATTTGCCTGGGGAAGGTGAAATAAGTATTTTTTTGAAACCAGGTGCATCGGGAACAATTCCGCATATGGTAGCAAAGAAATCATAATTAGGACTAGCACTCCAGGCATGGCAATCGCTCCTTGTGGGATCGGGATTTTCTGCAAATGTTGTTAATCCTACAGAAAGCATGTCGCGCCAGGGCTTTAACTGTTCATAATACAGCTGGGATAAACCAGCCTTTTTTAAAGCTATCGTCAGGTAAAACCTATAATAAAAAGTTGCCTGGCTAAGTGAAGTGTCGGTAAGAACCTTATTCATCACTGCCTTCATTTTATCAACAGGTACGGAACCTGTAATTACACCCATAATGCTTGCATGCTGGCTGAACGTGTTCTTCATAGGAGTGTTAGCCATCACACCTTTCCCGGCATCAAAACATTGTTGATACACAGCTTTGGAAATCTTATCAGCAAGAGAACGATAATGGGAAGCCTCATTTTTCTTACCATAATAATCAAAAAATTCTGCAGCCTGTTTTAAAGTATAAACAAATTGAAGAGAAATTACAGCAGAGTTTCCATCAGTTGCACCATCGGGTACTCCATTAGGGAAAGCTCTGTTCCAATCTGTGAATCCCCACCATTTCATCGGCCCGAGCATAGACTTGCTGCTGTCAATATTTTTTTCGTACCAGTCAAGCACACCCTGCACACCAACCAGGAATTGCTCGAGGAATTTAGCGTCTTTACGATGCATCCAGTAATCATGGATCATCGTAACCCAATACAACGAAAAAGGTGGTATCACCTGCAGGCGGTTACTTGGATAGCGGCCCTGTGTGAGTCCTTCGGGCACGCGCGAATGAAAGAAATCGAGCAAAGCTTTTCGCATCAATCGATCATCGCCTGTAACATATAAAGAGATCAATGATTGAATACGCGTATCACCCTCATACTGCAGTTGTTCATAGTATGGACAGTCGTAGTAAGTTTCACCGGCACATAATCTTGCCGTTCTCCAGCCAACATCCCAGATCTCCTTTAATGATTGATCATTACTTGTGAAAGTTGCAACCTCTTTGAATGGATAACCCGTATACATACCGTACAAATCATCTATTACAAGCGGTTCATTACCTGTAACAATGTCTACCTGGATATAACGGTATGTTCTTAACCATAATGGCCTGAACAATCGCTTGTTTCCACCATCAGTCTTAAAAATATCAAAATTGCCGATCAGTTCCTTTCCTTCTATTGAATCGCGATGACCTTTTACCCGGCCTTTAAATAAGGCTTCAGCATAGGTTAATGTAACTGATGAACCTTTGCCTCCGGTTAAGATCAGCTCGGGATAAGCAACTGTATTAAACGACTGATCAAGTAGAATAGAAACTTTTTTATTTGCAGGAATTGTAATTGGTTCTTTCCCGGATTTTATACTGTTTGTATAAGTTGAAATTAGTTTTGATTGATTTTCGTTTTCCATTCCAGTGGTTCTTCTCACCAAATCTATTCTCTGGAGTTTTTCCTCCATCAGTGGGATATTACGTGGCTTAAGCGTCCAGATATTATCCGTACCATAACCAGCTGTGACCGGACTTGTTATCTGCCTGGCAGTTTTCCATTTGCTATCATCATATTGTAGTTGTTCCCAACCCCAGGGATACTTAGAACCATCAACTTCATCACCGGGACCTATCACCATATATGTACGCAGGCGCGACCCATTATCCTGAGAACATGGGGAATAAGAAGGGTTCTGCATTACCTTCCATTTGTTATTTGTATTTACTAATTCTTCAGCCGGACCATTGCCCTGTACCACGAGACCTGTCTGGTTTGAGATTTGAGCAACCGGGGCATCTGTACCCATATTCCAGACCACAGCGGCAAGCAGATTCTCTCCTGCCTGCAAGAATGGCGCGATGTCTATGGTTTCAAAATACCAATTATACAAATCACCCCTTGCTGGTCCGCTGCAAACTGATTTACCATTCACAAACAAACGGTAGCGATTATCAGCCGTTACATGAATGATAAATTGACCTGGTTTTGTGTTTAAGGAAAATGATTTCCTGAAATGATAAATACCATAATCCCTCTGTGGAGCATCAGGACAGGTTATCCACGAAGATTTCCATTGTTGTTTTAACAATATGGGATTGATGGGTAATTCCTGGGCAAAAACAAATTGAATGTAAGTCGCAAGAAAACAAAGGATCGTAAGTCTTTTCATATTCTGGTGCAATTGAAGCCCAAAAAGGCTGTGCAAAGCTAACCGAAAATATAAAAGAATAGACGAAGACCTGAAATTTACTCAAGCTCTTTTTTCCATGAGCAGCACCGATATTTTACCATGAAGGTCTTCAGGTCTGAATGGTTTTGGAACGAAGTCGACAAAGCCTTTCCTGAGCAGATCTACCTGCATATTATCATAAACAGCAGCAGTAAACGCAATAGCCGGGACTGAGGGATCAATTTTACGAATCTCTCTCAGTGCTGTGGCTCCATCCATCTCCGGCATTTCCAGATCGATCAGGAGCAAATGATAATTGCCCGAGCGGAACAGATCAACAGCTTCGCGGCCGTTGGTAGCTTCTCCTACTTCTATTCCCCATTTGTTTAGAAAACGCTTGGCGATAGACATGTTCACAGGGTTATCCTCAGCTATCAGTATCCGGGTTCCGGGCATCGGAATCAACTCACGTGATTTACCCTCACTGATATATAAACGCCGGTTTTCATTAATCTTAAGTTCCATTGTAAAATGGAAAGTACTTCCCTTGCCTTCCTCACTTTCCAGGAAAAGATCACTATTGAATTTTGTTACAAGTTTGCGTGTAATAGCCAACCCAAGGCCCGTTCCGCCATATTTGCGCGTAGTATCAAATTCAGCCTGGGTAAAACTTTCAAAAATTTCTTTGTGCTTATTTTTCGATATCCCAATTCCTGTATCTCTGACAATGAATTGTATTGACGCCTTGGTACTTGAGGCAAACAATTGACGCGCTGCCAGGGTGACTTTGCCTGAAGCTGTGAATTTAATAGCATTGGAAAGAAGATTGCTCAGTACCTGGTTCAGACGTGTTTCGTCGGTGATTAGTTCCTGGTCAAGTTTATTGTCGATATCGATCACAAATTCCAGACCTCTTGATTTCACCTGACCCTCAAATTGTGAGGCGATCTTCTGAACAAATTCCTTCATGTTCACCGGTGCTTCTGCCAGGTGCAGTTTTCCTGCTTCAATTTTTGAGTAGTCAAGGATGTCGTTTATTAACATCATCATATGTTCAGAGGAAAACTTAAGAATATTTAACTGCTGTCTTTGTGACGGCAGATGTTCTTCACTTAACAAAAGATTAGAAGCCCCAATGATGCCATTGAGCGGTGTACGGAGTTCGTGGCTCATATTCGAAAGGAACCTTGACTTTGCCTTGGCGGCTACTTCGGCTTTTTCTTTTGCCTTCATCAGCTCGAAACCTGTCATCTTAACCTGGGAGATATCCAGGATACTGATTTTGGTATATCGTATATCTTTATGTATGAAAGGAACAACGCTTACATAACCATAAAACCTGCGACCGGCAATGGTGGTAAATGAAAGCTCCCCCTGCCAGTTTCGTGCATCAGCGTTTACCGACTGTTCAATAGAAGTGAATTTTGCTATATGATCTTCATCAAACCAATTATCAATATGCGTTCCTTCTATATCACGGCTATTGGCCACTTCAAATAACTCAAGGGCCCTCTGATTACAGTTTGCAATAATATTTGACTGACTGAAAATGATGAACACACCATCCAGTGATGTATTGAAAATGGTATCACCAAATCTCTTCTCCTGGTAGATCGCAAGTTCATTATCGTTATTCACCCGCAGGATAGCATAGGAAAATATGATGGTCACCAGCATGGAAATAATAAGACTGCTTCTTGAAAGACGCAGGTAAAGGAATTCGTTAATCGCCTGTACATTATTTGTATATGGACTTACCTTGAGGCAGATAAGCGCGGAAAAAACTGTAATTGAATAAATGAGCAGCAATTCGCCAAAATTTCTGCGCATACTTACTACAAAGGTGAGAGCAAGAAAGTAGGGAAAAAAGAACAGGTATTCCCCGGCCCGCAGGCCTTCAACATAGCTTATTACTATCAGGTAAAGGTTAACATTTACAACACAGATTATCCTGGCAATCTCAAGCTGCCGCCTTGAACTAAAATAAAAAGCAAGCAGGAAAAAATAGGCTGAAGTAATGTTTATCAGCGCACTGATATAAAGTTTATTGTAGAAATACGATATTACCTGTAGGAAATTTACGAGTAAAGCCAGTATAACAAACTGGTTCAGCCGGATGATCTTCTTCCGCTGATCCCTGGAGATGTTGTCGTCAAGACCGGAATAAATTATATCACGGTAAATTGACCATCCCAGATATAATAATTTCGCTTTCATAGAGTTAATGGATTAGGAACGGAACCAGCTCAACAGGTGTACGCTGGTACGTGATAACGTAAAATAGGTGTAAGTATTTTCTTAGTAAACCAATTCTTGATTTATGTCATTCAATTTTAATCCCAAAATCGACCGGGATTTCATTATTTCGATGTACGAAGAAGACTATCCGTACATTAGTGAAGTGTTTGCAACTACCCTTGGTCAGCTGATCCCTGATATTGAGATCGTAAAAAAGGCTTTCACCAACCGGGATCTTGAGAGTCTCCGGAAACAGGTTCATAAAATCAAGCCTGCATTTGGTTTTGCGGGGCTTCGCGATACTGAAGCACTATGCCAGCAATTTGAAGATAATTGTCTTTCTGTAAGTTCAACAGAAGCACTGGCAGATAAATACGAGACACTTATCATATCGCTGGGTGAATGTTGCAACATCATTCAACAAGAAATTGAAAAATTAAAAGCCCATAATAACTAATCATGAGCCTTAGCTGTATCATAGTGGAAGATCTCCAGGTTGCTGCCGATTTCCTGAAAAAGTGTTGCGAGAAAAGCGGACAGGTGGAAGTGAAAGCCCATTTCCCTAATGTAAGCGATGCTTTGGCTTATCTTAATGAGCATTCTGTTGATTTGTTATTTCTTGATGTGGAAATGCCTGGCGCTACAGGCTTCGATCTGCTCGACCAGATCGCATATTCGCCAAAGGTGATTCTTACCACCTCCAAGCCTGAATATGCCTACGATGCCTTTGAATATAATGTAACTGACTTCCTGAAAAAACCATTTACATATCAGCGTTTCATCGAATCTCTTCAAAAAGTAACTGCGCATGCTGACAGTACCCCCGCCACGGTGAGCATTGATCATATATTTATTAAGACCGAAGGCAAACTGGTAAGATTGAACAATGATGACATACTTTATATTGAAAGTATGGGTGACTATGTGAAGTTTGTGACTACAGATAAAAAGTACGTAACACATAATACCATCAAGAACCTGGAAGACAAGGTTAATAAGGAAAGTTTTATGAAGGTACACCGCTCTTATATTATCAACATCAGCAAAATTGATGATATACGCGAGAATGACCTTTATATAAAGGGTAATGAAATCCCGGTAAGCAAAGCACATAAGCCGGAAGTAATGAAGCGGTTAAACATCATCTGAACACCGGATACAGGGGTTCAACGGCAAAACTGATCCATTCACCGGCATAAAAATTCCAACCGGCTAATAAACTTCAGATACTTCAATCCTGTTCGCATCTTTACATCATCAGACAGGCGTGAAGATTTGAAGTTTGAAATGTTTTTAATCCCTACCCTGACCTAACCCTTAAACCCTGAACCCAAACAATTTCAAACTTCAAATCATCATTCCTCTCGGAATAACAAAATCAACAATATTCTAAACGCACTAGCGACGGTTAATCTGGAAAAGTCAAAATCCGACTGAAATAAGTAGGAAGTCCGTACTCTATGAAAACTAAATGATAAACTACTAGGTTTATCATTCAAACCACGAGATTTCAACTTATCGGAACCGGGCTCATTGGAGGTCCGGTTTTTCAATTTTATACCTGCCAGGATTTTTATGCCTGCCTGAATTTTGAATCGCTGATTATGCCCGTTCAGGGTGTTCACTCGGTTCTTCGCTCCGCCGGATGGGCCTTTCGCTTGGTTTGATTTGCCGCTGTGATTCCTGCTTAGTTTGTCTCTTTATGCCAGTAGTTGCTGTTGTCTCCGGTCAGCTTTTAGTGCCCTGATCGGCTTTTTTAGCTAGTCTTTCTGTGGTAGCTGGTATTGGGCCCTGATCGGCTTCAGTAACTCCGGGCAGGAATCGAAGGCGGCTAATCAAACCAACCTCAGGCCCATCCTGCACGTTCCAACCTCGATCACTTAAGGGGATATGCGACCAGCACAACAAAATTCCACATTCACTTATTGCAATTATCAGCATTGCAGTTTCCGCATTCCATTATCAGCACAGTTATCGACGTTGCTTTTATCGGCGTTGCATTTATCGCAATGGCAATGGTCGCAATGGCAATTATTCGAATAGGCTTATCTGAATTACGATTCTCTGAATTACACCTGGCGAATTACATCTGTCGAATTACATCTGTCGAATTATACTTCAACAATTCAGATGCAGACATTCAGCTATTGACATTTCTATTTTTTCTTTTCTTTATCTGTGTTTGAACAACACCGCCCTCAATTCGCCAGCAACGTAATTACCGGACCTTACCAATGATACAAGCAGATAATAAGAATGGCTGATCATCTGATTGCAACGTTAAAGCGTTTCAAGGTTACAAACCGCGCTGGTTGCAGTTTCACTAGTTAGGGTTTTACCACTATAGTTGAAGGTGAGCGCTGCAGACAAATGCAGATCCAGAACTTTAGCCCATTGATTTATTCTAATAAAAGTGATTGGCGCTATGGATGATGCTTTGAGGATACCGGCAATAGATCAAACTATGAAACCAGCAATAATGGACTAGTAACACTTGTGATGACTGGTCGAATATCTCCCAAATGTATGAGTAAGTTGGGAGCGGGATGGTGCCTTTGAGCGGCCTTCGTACTCCCGTACGTACGGGAGAGTTACTGCATCCCGCACGTGCGGGCCCAACTGCTACTACCACTGGAAGCATACCTCACAAAGCTGATCAGGGCACAAAAAGCTGCCCGGAGACAATAGCAGCCACCGGCATAAAGAATGAAACTAAGCACGGGACACAGACGCGAAAAGGCACCATCCTGCTTCCAACGGAGCGAAGGAATGAAACAGAACTGTTGCATAATGATGCTCTACCAACCGGGGAAATCTTACGAAATCGTTCAAAAATCGATGAAAAACAGCCGTCCGTCGAATTAACTATGAGTCCTGAATTCAAATTTACATCTTTGAAGAGTCATCCAATTGATCCCTTGAATATCCACCCTGATCGTACTCTTTTCCAATCCTTAGAAATACCAAAAACAATCCAGGTCCTTAGAAACCAAAACCAATCATCCTTATTAAAACCAGCATCGATTATCCTTCGAAAAACTTAAACCCTAATCCTGAAAAACCAAAATCTGACATCCTTCGAATGAAACCAAACCAATCCTAAAAAACCAACCTACTATCCTTCGAAAAACTCAAACCCTAATCCTGAAAAACCAAAAATCCTATCCTACAAAAAAATCAGATCCATTCAATTGTTAACCAGATCAAAATCCCAAAACCCCAGGCCTATCGATGAAAATTTGACTCAAAAAAGATTATGATCCAAAGAATGTGAAAAGCTGCCCCACAGGACAGCTTTTATCTTTTATTCAAACCTGAGCTTGTTTATTTTTTATTCATGTCTGCGCTTGTTTGTATAGAAATGAACAAAACCGAGCCAGCATTTGCAATCTTAAGGTCAGATTGTTGACAGTTTCATAGCCAGCCTGACGCTGAATCAGCTAAAAGCAGGTAGCAAGAGATTTGTTCAATACCATGATAAAATCACATCTATTATGGCAAGATGACTTCAATTATCATAAGTTGACTCCTGTTATGATAAGATGACTTCCGAATGACGCGCCGGTATCTGTACATCCTTAAAGCCTTTATTTAGTATCCTTTTCCTGAACTGCTGTTGCACATCCGGTTCACCATGGACAAGGAACAAGGTCTTAACTTTTGAAGGGTCTTGCCCTGAAATGAATTCCAGGAGATCTTCGTAATCTCCATGTGCACTCATGCTCCGGATTGAACCGATTTCAGCATGAACCTCGTGGGTCACACCGAAGATGCCAACCTCTTTCGCACCAGCCAACAATTTTCCACCCAATGACCTTGGTTCGCAATATCCCGTAAAGAGAATGGTGTTATGGCTGTTTTCTATGTTATTACTTATATGATGTTTTACTCTGCCGGCTTCGGCCATGCCGCTGGATGAGATGATAACACAAGGTTCATTCAGATAGTTGAGCATCTTTGACTCTTCCACGTCTGTAACAAAACGGAGACCGCTAAAGCCAAAGGGATCGCTATCGGTCAGTAGTAATTTCTGAATAGTGCTATTAAAGTATCCGGGATATTTTTTCACTACTGCCGTGGCCTCGAGACTCAGCGGACTATCTACATAATAATTCAAAGATGGCAACGTGCCTTCAAGTTCGAGTTGATTCAATGCAAACAACAGTTCCTGCGTGCGACCGACGCTAAAAGCCGGCATAATGAGTTTACCTTTTTGCTGCACACAGGTCTTTTGTATCCAGTTAAGCAACACATCCGGTGTTGCGGCAAACATATCATGTAATGAGTCGCCATAAGTTGACTCCAGCAATATATAATCCGCCTGTGGAAATGCCTGGGGTGAGCGAAGGATAATATCACGATACCTTCCCACGTCTCCGCTGAAGGTTATATTTGTCTGACGGCCATCTTCATTTACCTGCACGTGAACTGCAGCACTGCCGATTATGTGCCCGGCATCTGTAAAAAGCACGGAAACATTTTCATCGATCCTGTGCCAGGCACCATAATCAACTGATTCGAATAATTCAATAGCCTGCCTCGTATTTTCAGTGCTATATAGTGGTTCCAGAAGGGGTAGCCCTTTCAACTTGCGGCTTTTATTACTGTATTTTATATCACTTTCCTGTATTCGGGCAGAGTCTTCCAACAGTATACCGGCCAGGTCACGTGTACCATGGGTCGAGAAAATCTTACCGTTAAATCCGTCCTTTACGAGTTTTGGAATAAGTCCGCTATGATCAATATGAGCATGCGATAAAATCAGATGGGTAACAGTGGCCGGGTCGAAACCCCATTCCCGGTTCATGCTATCTGTATCCCGACCCATACCCTGGAACAGTCCGCAATCAAGTAAATATTTTTTACCGTTTTTTAAAGCAAGCAGATGCTTTGAACCGGTAACGGTTTGTGCAGCACCGTGAAAAGATAACTTCATATATACATGACTGTTAGATAGTGACCTCAGGCCGATTTTCTTTTGAACGACCAGGTAATAAAAAATTCTGCGACAAGTTCGCCCTTTTGATTGAGACCTGTGGATTTTGCGGTGAAGCTGACAGGTTCACCTGAATCGACTGCCCGTTGAATATGATCTTTTAACTGCGCACCATCGCTACAGGTGAAGGACGTGAGGCCATCTGCCTTTTTGAAATAGTTCGCTTCCAGTTTTACCACAAGCATCGACACTGATGGCTTATGTTTATAAACATATGCCATAGCCAGGGATCCGGTGGTCATCTCCCCTGCCATTGCGAGACAGGCGAAATATGTTGATCGAAAGGGATTTTGAGAGAACCATTTATAAGGAATAGTTGCTGTACATTGGTCCGCATTCATTGATCTGATCTTCAACCCTGAAAAATAGGCACTGGGAAGCTTTGACAGCAGGAATAAGCGGAATTTAACCGGGTGATTCATAAGCTTAATAAATTGCTCATTTGCTACCATATTTAAGTTTTCCTTTAAACTTAGCTCTGCTAAAGACAGGACTCTAAATGTAAATTAAATTTCAGATCTACACATAAGAAAAGAGGCCTTACTTTCGTAAGACCCCAAAGATAATCCTGCGTCGGAGTCAATCTTTATTACACTTTTATAATTGTTTTATGTTTTAATAAATTCTTTATGCATTTATGAGTGTATTGTGTATTCATAAGTGTATTGTGCATTCATAAGTGTATTGTGCACTAATAACTGTATTAAACTTTGCGTTTTGCCTTGTATGTTATGCCTTGATAAATGGCTTTACAATGGCAAGTACTGCATCTTTGCTAAGGCCTTCGTCAAATGCTTCAGAAGCTGCATTAGCAGTGATAGCCATTCCATTAATATTTGTAATTTGAATGTTAGCCTGGATAGTATTTTCTTCCCCATTATAACTTGCCTGCACTGCTGAACCTATGCCTGTTGTATCTTTTCCGGTTATCCATGGTTTTGCATCACCAAAGTTGTTGGCTTTACGCATAGAACGGATATGAGCCGCATGTCTTGCTTCTACTGAATGAATATTTAAAGCTGCAGTTAACAGGTCGCCACCTTTAACCAGTTCAGCCGCTCTGCCCTTATAAGCGCGAACACCTGTATCTTCAAAAACCTGGGCAACAGCCAGGAATGTTGGATAACTGGTGAAGACGTTGGCAAATGCACCGCCCGCTGTAAAATCAAAAGCCGGTTTTGCACCTGGGGTCCCACCAGCAGCCTTAATAGCATTGGTAAGGAAAACAACGTGAGCAGATTCATGTTTACTAATTATTTCAATAGCACCACGGGCAGCTCCTGCGGGGATTGGTGCCTGCGCCAGTCCCATTATATAGAACTCGGATTCCAGATATTCAAGTGTAAGTGCGTAATTGAGAATTTCAACGGCAGTTTCAAGTGTACCAGTAGTTCCGGCATAAGCTTTTTTAAACATCGATCCAAGAGCAAGGGGAATGGCTGTTAAAGCGAGTTTACCACTAAACCTTGCAAAATTTTTCATTGCCGTTCTGCGGGTGTCGAAACGGTCATACACATCGGCATCTACCTTTTCTATTTCGTTAAATACGTTATTAAAATTCATGATTATTAATTTAAGAGGTTGGCAAATTCGATGCGTTTATTTTTGTTTTGATGTAGGGAGCTGCAATGCTTAAAACCTCCATTGGCATCCTGGATTTGTCGAGCCCCATTGCATCAACTACAGTACTGTCAGCGAATGACCCATTGCTGGTCAGGTCGCGGATATAGGCGGCATGCCGGGCTTCCACAGACACAATTTTACCTGCTATTACCAGGTAGTCAGCAAGTTTAATAAGTTTACCCGCACCATTATAAGCGGAAACACCCAGATCTTCAAATGCTTTGGCAGTGCCAAGTACACTATCACGTTTTGTGAAATCAATAGAGGAGAAGTCTACTTCAAGTCCTGGAATCGCGTTTGCCGCTAATGCATTCTTAAAAAATTCACGGTGAGCAACTTCATGATCACGGATATCCGAGAGCAATGCTTTTTCCCCATCAGTCATGCCAGAAAAAGGAGTCAATATCACCTGGGTATAAAAGGCGGCTTCAAGTTGTTCTAACGCATATGCATAGTTGAGGATTCCGATATCGTCTTTCCCGAGATCAACACCTGAGTTCATATTGCTGTTGTCATCATCTTTATTACATGAGGCTGCTACAGCCATCACTCCGGCGGAGGCACCGGCAAAGATTAAAAATTTACGACGAGATACAGACTGTATCCGGCCTTCACTGGCAGCCAATTGGCTTTGTTGGGGAGAATTGTTTGTTGGCATAAAACTGCAATTAAAAAGATTAGTGATAAATATTGTATGGAACTGTTACGAAGGCACCTCTTCACATACGATGGATATGCTCTTGCAGATTTTTAAGATGCTTGAAGGATATACTACAACTGTTGATTTACGTTACATTTTATGCTGGCATAGATTTAGCCTGCCAACAATTTTATTGATTTCATAAAGCATAAAGTTGTGTATTAGTTCCAAAATAGCACGCAATAATTAATGTTCGTAGAACATCTTCCCCGTTTAATTAATTTGAAAGAATTTAAAAAATATTTAAAAAATTTAAAGAATCAGTTTAAAAAGCCTGCGATGATGATTTTTATTTTTGTTTAACAACCCGATACAGTCACACTGCGTTATCCATTGGATATAACACCAGTTCCGGAGAATGAGCGACAACGACATTGTAAACGGCTATTGTTTAGATATCGATTGTACATAATGACAATGAGTACGATAACAATGAGTAAATGACAACGTATACGATGACAATGTATAGGTTGATATTGAACACGATAACAACGTGTAGGATGACAATGAGTGGAAGGTAAACTAATAGGATAATATTTTGTCGATCACGATAGTGGAGGAAGAGGCCATATATGATGACTGTGCAGAACTGCGCTATTTAGAATAATTGTGGGGAAAATGACCTTGTGGAAAATGAACTCTTGAAATACTACCTTATGTAAAATAACGAGTCTGTAGGATGCCAGATTAATAATTAACGATTACGGAGATAAGATTGTTGAAGTAAAACTTGCAGTGATAAGATTGTTGAAGTAAGGCTTGCAGTGATAAGGTTTATACAATCTGATTGCGCAACAGGTCATCCAACGTATCGCGGGACCTGATTAATCTTGCTTCATTATTTTCGATAAGTACTTCTGCCGGTTTAAAACGGGCATTATAATTTGAGGCCATTTCGAAACCGTAAGCACCGGCATTATAAAATACGAGATAATCGCCTTCGCGGATTTCATTAATCATTCTATCAGTGGCGAATGTATCTGTCTCGCAGATATTACCGACAATGGTATAAGGTTTCAGTTTACCTGCAGGATTTGAGAGGTTTGCGATTTTATGATAGGCATCATAAAACATTGGGCGGATAAGATGATTTAATCCGGTATCGACGCCTACAAATTCTTTTACGGAGGTCGTTTTTATCACATTTACACGGCACACAAAATAACCACTGTCACTTACGATGAATTTCCCTGGTTCGAACCAGAGCTCAAGCTTTCTGCCTGATTTTGCCTCGTAAGCCTTGTGTGCTTCGGTAATTTTCTTACCAAGTAAATAAATATCTGTTCCTTTATCCCCTTCTTTATAGGCAACTTTAAAACCGCCGCCGAGGTCGAGGAACCGCAGCTCAGGAAAACTTTCGCTCAGCCTGTATAACAGCTCAATACCTTTCATAAACACTTCCACATCCTGTATCTCACTTCCGGTGTGTATATGAAGACCGTTAATAAATATATTATGTTCCCGGACCAGGTCCTGGACAAGGTCAAGCTGATCTATAGGTATTCCAAACTTACTATCCTGGTGGCCGGTAGAAATTTTGAGGTTTCCACCTGCCATGATATTTGGACGCAGACGAATACCGACGGGATAAGAATGGCCAAACTTCTGACCAAACTTTTTGAGATTTGAAAGACTATCAATATTGATATTAACACCGTAACCTGCCGCCTGCTCAATTTCTTCGAAGGCAATATTATTAGAAGTGTACAGGATATTTGCGGGTTCAAACCCGGCTTTTAACGCGATCTGAACTTCATTGACAGAACTGCAGTCAATATTACATCCGATGCTACGGATATACCTGAGCACATTGAGATTGGTCAATGCTTTACTTGCATAAAAAAAGGTAGCAGGGGCATCAGCAAACGCTTTGGTTAATTTTTCATACTGGGCCTTTATTGTCTCAGCATGATAGATATATACGGGGCTACCGAATTTACGTGCCACTTCGATCAAGATTTCAGATCCGGGGCCGGACTGTGTAGAAATGTTAACTTCCTGTATTTCTGTTGCGTTCATTGCTGGTTGAATAATCGTCTTATCACTTTACGGATCAATGGTCAGTCCGGGGCTGTTTTTTTTGCTCATCATCTTCGTCATCATCATCGTCATCTTCATCATCTTCATCATCTTCATCATCGTCATCATCGTCATCATCGTCAACTTTATCCTCGTCATCTTCATCATCTGGACCAACTCCGCCAACTTCGGAATTCTTTCCTTTATCATCTTCGTCATTCAGATCTTCTTCTTCAGTTGTCTCAGCATAAATCTCGTTATCACTGTCCTCATCATCCTCATCGGTTTCAACATCTTCTTCTAACTCTTCATCATCAGATATTACAACTGCAACTTCCTCTTCTAAGTCATCAATCAATTCTCCATCAACTTCGACTCCTTGTGCCAGGTCATCATCACCACCTTCGTCAACTTGAACTTCTTCTTCAAGTTCATCATTAGTATCATCATTAACTTCGACTTTCTCTACCAGGTCATCATCCCCTTCTTCTACGACTTCGATTTCGTCTACCAGGTCATCATCCTCTTCCCCAATTGCTCTATCTTCGTTGACTTCGTTCAAATCAATTCCACTCAATTCAACTTCAGCTACTTCAGTTTCAGTTACTTCTGTTTCTGCTACTTTTGTCTCAGATACTTCGGTCTCTCCTATTTCGATTTCAAACTCATCATTTTTTTCGACTGATTCATCATTCTTTAGCTTTTCATAATCCAACCTCATTTCATCGCTCGATTCACCAACTGACTCAACGCCTGATTCATCGCCTGATTCAACACCCGATTCTTCGACTAAATCAACATCTGATTCTTCGTCTGAATCAAAATCTATCTCTTCGCCTGAATCAACACCAGTGTTGTCAGCATTACGGCCGGAATCTTGTGTTGGATCTGAAATTCTTTTATCTGCATCTTTATTGATCCTGGCTGTGGTGAGTTCGCCGCTTTGTGTTACAGCGAGTAATTCATTTGTCCCGGAACTTTCCTGGTCAGAATCATCGGTAAGATTGACTCCCTGTCCGCCGTCCATAATGGTAGGACTGACCATTGCTTCATCAAAAATTTCTTTAAGCTTAGGCAGATCATCCGCGGAATTGATCCCGAAATAATCCATAAATGATTTGGACGTAGCATAAACCAATGGATGACCAGGCATCTTTTCATTTCTGCCCGTGATCACAACCAGTTCTTTTTCAAGAAGGCGCTGAATAGCATAATCACTGCTTACACCCCTGATAGCTTCGATTTCACCCTTGGTTACAGGTTGCTTATAAGCTATGATCGATAAGGTTTCAAGCGCAGCTGTCGATAAGCGTTTTAAAAACTTTTCTCCATTAAGCTGGGCAACTGTCTTATGATATTCTTTCTTGGTAAGAAATTGAAGTCCACCACCGCTTTCCCTTACTTCAAAAGGGTAAAATTCAGAGCGGTACTTTTCAACGATTCCGTCGATAGCCGTCTGGATCTGTTCAAGCGTAAGTTTTTCATCCATGAAACCAAA
>NZ_DATHKG010000117.1:0-37361 GCF_035489435.1 Flavitalea sp. | reverse complement strand
CCGGCATCATTTTTTCCATGGTCGAAGCCAAGGTCCCTCTCCGCTTTAATCATAGCAGCCGGCCTGAAATTTATTATGTATGCACGCCGTTGTTGTTCAGTTGAATTACCCCTGCTGTAGTGCAGCGTTCTTCCCTGGTGGAATGTACATGAACCGGGATTCAATTCCACGTTAACTCCCTCCTCTTCGAACGCCTGGCAAGTTAACGCTCCTCCTTTCTGTGCCGCATATGTATGTGGGCGTACCTCTTTCAGGTTTGAGCCCGGCACAAACCACATACTTCCATTGTTTAAGGTAGCATGATCCAATGCCAACCAGCAGCTTGAAGCACGTTTATCAGGCACATCTACCCAATATGCTTCATCCTGATGCCATGGAGTAATGGTATTTGTATAGGGAGCCTTATTTATTAACATATCAAAATCCATTTCTGAGTCTTCGCCTATTAGCTCTTTACTTATCGCCAGCGCTCTTTCATAATATGCCATCTGTAATAATTCCGGCATAAACTCGCTTGGCCACATGATTTGAGTAATGTTTTCCTTTGCTTCGGTTTGA
Source organism: Flavitalea sp. (assembly GCF_035489435.1). NCBI lineage: Bacteria > Pseudomonadati > Bacteroidota > Chitinophagia > Chitinophagales > Chitinophagaceae > Flavitalea > Flavitalea sp. Next base: position 36,803 of record NZ_DATHKG010000117.1, on the reverse strand, counting down.
TTAATACCTGCACCTAAATCTGATCTATTTTTCCCAACCTCGATTTTTCCGGAAAGAAAATCGTCATAAATCAGTTTGTAAGATTGAACCTCGTCATTTGTAATGATATTTTCAATTACCAGATAGCCATTTTTTTCATAGAAATTAATTTGCGCCTCTGTCAGATGCCGTATTTTCATTTCAATTTATATTTAGGATCTATATATAGGTTTTACAACAACCTTATCATAGGAATTACTCTCCAAATGTGCTCAGGTTGTCTATTTCGTAGAAAGAAGATCGGTGAAAAATTTTATCCGCTTCAACAAATATGATTTCACCTAAATTTACTCTGGAACTATTATTAATGTATTCGTTTTCGTAGGAACATACTATTTCAAACATGAACGGATTTCTAAAACAATTAACCCTATAAGAAAGAATATCACAAATGAATGAGCATATCAATGAGTCATTGACCGGCAGAACTATTCTTCATTTCGATGAACTTGGTTTTAAAGATGTTTACCTGTTAGGAAAATATTCATACACTCATGTGCAAAACAAACTGGACTCACATTGTCACCATCAAATGATTGAGATTTGTTATTGCGATAAAGGGCAACAGGTTTACGAGGTGGAAGGCAAAGAATATCAAATTAAGGGTGGAGAAGTTTTTGTGACATTCCCTAACGAACTTCATAGTACCGATAATCATCCGGAAGAGAAAGGGGTTCTATATTGGTTACAGGTGAAAATTCCAACCACAGACTCCTTTCTCGGTTACTGTGGAGACGATGCACGTTTTTTTATCAACCAGCTATTAAGTCTTCCTGCCCGTCATTTTAAAGGTTCTATCACGATGAAGAGGACACTTGATGAAATACTGGACCGGGCTAAACAACCAACACCCGCTTTTAATAAATTAATTATTCCGAACTTAATAACCCAATTCTTACTGAATGTCATCAAGTCCAGCCAATCCGAATCAAGTACTTTGGATAGTAGTGATAGAATAATAATAATTAAAAACTATATAAGCGAACACCTCTACTCAAATCTATCGATCCTGGAGATAGCAAAGAAGTTTAACATCTCCACCTCGCATTTCAAAAGTTGGTTCAAAAAACAGACTGGCATTCCACCAGCAGATTATTTCCTGAGACTCAAAATTGAAGAGGCAAAAAAACAAATATTACAAGATCATGAGTTAACTATTACAACAATCGCCTATAGGTTGAATTTCTCAACTTCCCAATACTTTGCGACTGTATTTAAAAGATATGCAGGGATGAGCCCTCTTGAATTCAAAAAAAGATATGAGATCCCGAACCGATCTGTTTCATCTCCTTTTACCCATTCTACGCTCGCCAAAAAGTAACTGCCCGTAACAGCAATTACCTTCTACGAGACACTACCAAACTACAGCAGTCCATTTTTTCAATACTACTCTTCGCGTAGCTCAGCGCAATCTTTTTTTACTTTCATCCGGTGCCTCACACCCCATTTTCGAAGTGATTCTATCACTTCATTCAATGTTTTACTATACGGCGTTAGCGCATAGGTCACTTTTACCGGATAGCTATCTTCTACTTTTCGTAGAACCAGCCCATTCAATTCAAGATCGCGTAGTTCCCTCGAAAGCATCCGGTCTGTAATACCCTCTACCTCTTTTGCAATTTCCGTGAAGCGTTTCTCACCAAAGGTCAGCGCAATGATGATGGGAAGTTTCCATTTCCCACTTAGCATATCAAGGGCATCACGTACTGGCTTCAGGATCTTTTTGCAGTCGGATTTATCTTGTTGTACGTGACGCTTTTGACTCATGGTATGACTAATTGTATGATTACGATATTTGTAAAGTTGTTAAGCTTCTGCCAATGTCCGGGAGCAATGTCACTCAGCTTCGGTCAATGCAGTCTTCCTTTGCTGCAAAGCACTATACAAAAGGAGAGCACTATACAAAAGGATAGTACTTACAAATGTATAGTAATATTAGGTAAATTTGTGCCTGTAAGAATTTAAAACAAAATACAATGTCAGTCAATAGAAAATTAACCAGGAAACAAACACCTCCGGGACAACCAGGTTTTCTCGGCCACGGACACATAGCGCGTGCGGTAATAGACACGGATTTTAAGGACAGCGATCCTTTTATCCTGCTGATGGATGATATACTCGATAAAAAAGATGGTGAACCGGTAGGCGGACCACACCCTCATGCAGGATTTGAGACAGTCACTTTATTACTTGAAGGTGAAATTGGCGATGAAGCGCATATGATGAAACCCGGGGATCTCCAGCTTATGACAGCTGGTTCAGGTATCATACATACAGAAACCATCGACACCAAACTTAAAATGCGCTTATTGCAGCTTTGGCTTAACCTTCCTAAAAAAGACAGATGGGCAACACCAAGGGTGCAGGATATAGCTGCAGAACATGTACCAACAACTTCGGGTGCAGGTTGGGATCTGAAAGTGTATAGTGGTTCATTGGCAGGTATCAGTTCTCCGCTATTGAATCATGCATCTGTGATAATTGCTGACCTGAACATGCAACCAGGAGCCACTACAAATCTCAACATTCCTGCTTCCTACAGTACATTTTTGTATGTATTAAAAGGTGAAGTAAAAATCGGTGATGATGAAAGCCCACTAAACCAGGACCAGGTTGGATGGCTCGACAGGTTCGCAGAAAATGTGGACAGCAATCTGAAACTGAAAGCTGGTGCAACCGGTACGAGGTTTGTAATTTATTCCGGACAGCCACAGGGTGATCCGATAGTGTCACACGGACCATTTATCGCTGATAGCACAGAAGATATTCAACGGCTGTTCAGGGAATACCGTGAGGGCAAAATGAAACATATTTCGACCGTACCGTCAGCTCAAAGACATATGTGGTAATATTGAAATTACCACCCCGTATTTAAATTACCATCCCTTTCTGTATATGCGCTTTAAATATTTTTCTGCTTCCGGTTGATTAGGAAACTTCATTTTCTTAGCGTCCCAGTCGAGTTTTGTTCCGGCAACGCGAATCGCGATTGTACCAAGCAATATAGCCTCAGTCATCGGGCCGGATTGGGCAAAATGCGATTCGGTTTTTTCTGCACCAAGACAGGCATCCGCAAAATGATGATAGTGATTTCTTTTTTGCAGTGTAGGAGCGGGGAAACTGGTGAAATCGTTTTGTGGCAAAAGGACCGGCATTTCTGTGTGAGGAATAAGCAGAGCCCCTTTAGTGCCGATCAACATGGCTGATTCTGCCGGGTATTTTTCAATGGAATACAATGCACGGATATTTTCGGGAGGGTAAAATTCACCATCGAACCACTCCACTGTGAGTGAGCCGGACTCAGTCATAGCGTTACCAGGAAAAATCCAGGTGATATGATCGCCCTGCGGCCAGGTATCTGCCCGCCGGATGGGTGAGTCTTTCCAGGATTGCTGCACCTCGGCAACAATCGATGTCGGCGCGGTTAAGCCCAGGCCTTTCCACACTGCGTCAAAAATATGACATCCTATATCGCCTGACCATCCCGTTCCGAAGTCGAGCCAGCTTCGCCATATCGCCGGATGGTAAATCTCAGGCACATATGGACGCATAGGTGCGGTACCTATCCACAGATCCCAGTTAATATTCGCGGGTGGTTGCTGACCCACTTCGGGCCGCGGACCTACTTTCCTGTAAGTAGCCACAGCCCCCGGACGATTTGAACAGAGATAAACATGTTTGATCTTTCCGATAGCTCCTTCTTTAATCAATTGCACCGCTGTCCGGTCGCCGATACCAGAAGCATGATGTGTACCCAGCTGGGTGATGACATTTTTCCTGATAGAAGCTTCCGTAAGCGCACGTACTTCGGCAACGTCATGACACATCGGCTTTTGCAGGTAAACATGTTTTCCTGATTCGATGGCTTTCATAGCAATCACAAAATGGTTATGATCAGGAACAGTCACATTAACGGAGTCTATATTGTTTTTTTCTTTATCCAGTAGTTCCCTCCAGTCAGTATAAGTTCGGGCACCTGGCACTAATGCCGCAGCTTTCTGCAGATTATTATCATCGACATCGCATAATGCAATGATCTCTGTCTGCTGATGTTGAATAAAGTTTTGAAGATCGTGTCCACCCATGCCACCAACTCCTATACAGGCATGTCTTAGTTTTTTGACAGGCGTCGCAGTTTTCAGTAATCCGGTAGCTTCCCGCAAAGGCGGCACAGGTCGTGAGGGTTGTGATACTTCACTTGATTCGGTGGCTTTGGCAACGGATCCTATAATAGCGGGACCTGCTATAGCGGCACAGGCCGCACTCTTTAAAAATCTGCGTCGGGTAACTGAGCGATTATTTTTTTTCATACTGACAAATGGTGGAGGAAATTACGAAATTCAGCTATCAATTCCACCTTCACTTAATGATAACAGTGGCGTTATATGGTTTAGCAAAATTTCATAATATGAAGCTTAACTGTGTCAGGTAATGGACTAATTAAGCAAAGACGCGGATGTCGATGTCTTTATTTTTTCTTCAGGTTTTGAACCGAAGTATGGGAACAAATTAAGAATCCTATGTTCGAGTATCACTCCAAAACTCTTGTTATAATCTGAACTTGCATAGATCCATTCAGTTTTTCCTGAATGATAGATCCGCATCAATGCAGTATTTGGAGGCATCTTGCCCAGGTTTTCAGCATACATAATGATCTGGTTTCGTTGTCCCTTAACCATACCGATCCAGAAATGCTTCAGGTTAGCATTGATGCCAACATTTCCATGCGCCACTTTCCCATTCACAATTAAAGAGATGGTGTCTCCATCAATAGTACCATTATCAATGAGTGTAACGAGCACTGTATCAGTAATAGTCTCCACTACAAGCTGGGTATCAACTTCCCGGTTGCGATAGGTATTTAGAATAGAAGGAGCTGCAACTTTTTTGACAGCAGAATCCGCGGGTTTTAAAGTGGTTGGTGATGATATGCCAGGGATTACCTGTGCTGGCAGGTTAACGGGCAGATTTGCTATTGCAATCAAACAAAACAGGAGCGACAATATATTGTTCTTTTTCTTCAAACCGATGAAATCTTCCACAAGATAATCAAATTCGAAGCCACAATAATCTTTGCGTAATCAATTAGCTGGCGTCATTAAACAGATCACCTGGTGAAGTTTAGAGATTATATATCTTTCCTTCACTGATAAACCTGGTATCTTTTACAGCACCCAGACCATCGAAACGATATTGCACCCCAACAATCCCGGTAGGTTGATTTGGACATTTTAAGGAATAAGCTTCAACATCATTCACGTAAAAAGTCATCTTAGCATTTACTGTTACTACCTTCAGCTTTGTCCATTGATCGAGATCGCAACCGAACTTTGACAAGTCAGCCTCTTTGCTGTTTGCACCTGTTCCCGCTGCATATAAGTTTAAGTCACCTACACAGGCCGGTGCAGATAATGGAATGATAATAATATCATTTTTACATTGGATAAGCACCTGCACTTTCTGACAAACTCCTGTGCCTTCATTAAATGCATTCTTTAGTGTTGTTTCGAAAACAAAATTGTCATTCATCAGGTCACCCATATCTCCCTGGTTAAAAAAACGAATCCGGGGTGGCTTTGGATGAAGTGAAAGGCCGAATGTTTTCAGCGCATTGCTATCAATCTCTATCCTGTCATCTTTCAGATATTGTTCTTTCTTAAAATACAATGGTGAAGGCTCCTGTTCGGCGAGGCAAAGCCATCCACCGGAAGTAATTTGCAGATCATGTGATTTCACGATGGCCCCGTCTGCTATCAACCTTGTTCTAAAATAGCCGGGATAATAATAAATAGCGGAATGATTGGTTCCGGTTCGGGATACCAGTGTTTTTCGGTTAATATCCCAGGACTGGACAATATAAACCGAATCTGTTGTGGCTGCCGAAGCATCATAAGTAAAAACTACGGAGTTTGGCACCCCTTCACCAACGATCTTATCGGCTTTAAATTCAAATTGTGTAGCATCCGGGGCAAAAGGAATTAATGGCTTCTTTTTGGTAGTTAGAGAAACAAGGGCGATGATAACCAGGAATGCAACCAGCCCGGCAATGGTAAATCTTTTTACATTGTGATTTTTGCGCGGGCGAATCATTTCGTGGACCTCGCTACCGGTAACATTGTTGGGGTCTGAGTAATTTTCTATTTCTGATTTGATAATATCTCTTTGCCTGAATTCCCGCCAGTCCGCATAATTAAGAAAACGGGCAAGTGTATTCAACGTTGTAACACTGGGAAGATTATCATATTTCAATTTACCCCAAAGTCGCTTTAGGGTAGTCACACTAAGCAACACCCCGGTTTTTGCCTGGATAAGATCGCTTAGTTGACCAAAATCATAATTGCCCCATTGAGAGCTGTCGCCCCAATTCAATTCGTGTTCGATCAGTTGCAGGCAATCGTTAATGGGTTCGCGTGTATTTGACATATCATGATAATTATATTCCAGGAAATACTCCCGAACACACTTGCACGAACTTGGCGCCGATTTGAACAGCATACAGGCAAGCATAACACTAACTTTCGGCCATCATTAAACATATAGAAAGATAAAACTTATCGCCATGCTTAAAACATTTTTGTTCATTTTTTGCCTGGGTACAATTGAACTTTGTGCTCAAACAGTTAAGCCTGATCTGAAAACTGCAGGACTTTGGCAATCGTTTAACAGGGAATCTTCCATCGCAGCCGATGGAGCTGTTGAATTAAATGCCAAACCGGGTGACGGAATGTTGTTGCTAAAAGACAGTAAATTTTCCGATGGAGTTTTAGAACTGCAGATTAAGGGAGAAAATAAACAAGGTGCAAGTTTTGTTGGCCTCGCCTTCCATGTCCAGGATGATAAACATTATGAAGCGATTTATTTCCGTCCTTTCAATTTCAGGAACAAGGAGCGTGAAACTCATTCGGTTCAATATGTTTCTATGCCCGATCATCCCTGGGAAAAACTAAGGTCTGAGTCACCAGGCAAATATGAAAACAAGATTGATCCTTCGCCGGATCCGGATGGTTGGCTCAACGTAAAAATTGTAATATCAGGCAAATCGGTGAAAGTGTTTGTCAATAATTCGGCCCGCGCTTCGCTCGAGGTTGAGTCGATTGGCCAGCTTAAACCAGGTGGAGTTGCGCTTTGGGTGGGCAACAATTCAAAAGGTAGTTTCAGGAATTTAAGTGTTTCACCGGGCGCGGCTACTGCGAATAAATCCTCAAACTCCGCATCGCTGGCCGTCCAGGTGCCTTACGGGAACAATCCTTCTGCAGGGAAATATTTCAATGTCGGTGACGCAAAACTGTATTACGAAATCTACGGCAAAGGAGATCCTTTTGTTTTGCTGCACGGTGGCGTTTTTGGATACATCGATGAATTCAGCCAGTTCATTGCGGAGTTATCAACAAAATACCAGGTCATCTGTCTTGCTACCCGTGGCCATGGTAAGTCCGAGATTGGCAACAGCCCATTCACTTATCAGCAAAGAGCGGAAGATGCATATAAAGTAATAAGAAACATTACAAGCGATAGTGTTATCGTACTTGGATTCAGCGACGGAGGATACAGTGCCTTTAAACTTGCAGCCACATATCCTGAACTGATTAAGAAATTAATTGTTATCGGGGCCGGTGATATTGCAAAAGGCAGTCGAAGCAATAAGTTTGATTATAATGCGGAGAATTTGTTGAAACAGTATGGTGATTTGTTCAGAGGACGAATGGCAATTATGCCGGAACCTCAACGATGGCCTGAAACGCTGAACAAATTGAACGCCCTTTATAACAATGAATATATGAGCGAAGAGACCTTGAGTAAAATAAAATGTCCGGCGCTTGTAATGGCAGGTGACAGGGATGACTATGTACAGGTAACCCAGGTGCTCAAAGCAAAAGAGCTGATACCACATAGCCAGCTTTCGATTATCCCAGGCTGTTCTCATGTTGTCTTTTTTTGTAACTATATTGCCGTTAAGGAAAGCATAAAACCTTTTCTGCAGGTAAATTAGCGCAATACCTGTTATAAGCTTTATTATGATAAATTGTCCCGGATTTGCATGCAAAAGATGATATTAAGTAGTTTAACAATTTTGGCTTTGCTCCTTCTTTCAATTGGTCTGCTGTTGTACTTCATACAGGAACGATTGATCTTTTTCCCGCAAAAACTTCCAGAGAATCATCAGTTCAATTTTAATAATAATTTCGGGGAGATAACTGTCACAACACCTGATAATAAAAAGCTGAATGCTGTTCTGTTCAAAGCTGACAGCGCAGCAAAGGGAGTCATTTTTTACCTGCACGGAAATGCAGGCTCAGTAGAGTCATGGGGCGAGCTCGCCGGCTTTTATAACAAGCTGCATTATGACGTTATGATGCCTGACTACCGGGGATACGGAAAAAGCGAAGGTTCGATCAATAGTCAGAAACAATTTTTTGATGATGTAGCGGTGTTATATTCCCTGTTAAAGAAAAAGTATTCAGAAGATAAAATCGTGGTACTTGGTTATTCCATTGGAACCGGTGCTGCTTCACATATAGCCTCTACCAATCATCCGGTTCTCCTCATTTTGCAGGCACCTTATTACACGCTTACTGACCTGGTTAAAAACATTTACCCGGTAGTTCCTTCTTTTCTATTAAAGTATAAATTCGAAACAGCAGAGTATATTAAAAAATGTACGATGCCCATAGTGATATTCCATGGCGATCAGGACGAGGTAATTTATTATGGATCTTCCCTCAAACTGAAAGATCACCTGAAACCTTCTGATACGCTGATCACTTTAAAAAATCAGTCGCATAATGGGATCACCGAGAATCCTGAATACCAGGAAAACATGAAGCGGATTTTAGCCGCGCTTCCCTGAGCCGGCTTATATTTCCGCTGTGAATGATCGGACCGAATGATTTGGCCAGAATGATTTGGCCCGATATCGATATGTTATATCCAGCCAAATTCGTTAAGCGAAAATTCATTCCGGACTTTGCCGGCTTTGAAGGAACTTTGTGCCAAATTTCCGCTATGGATGATTTGATCGCAGCCAGGATGCAGATGGCTGTTTCGCTTGGCTTCCACATCGTGTTCGCGTGCATCGGTATGACGATGCCGATACTGATGGCTTTCAGTGAATGGAAATGGTTACGAACCGGCAGGCAGGAGTTTATGGATGTTGCAAAAGCCTGGTCAAAAGGCGTTGCGATATTTTTTGCAGTCGGTGCAGTTTCGGGTACGGTTCTTTCATTTGAACTTGGCTTATTGTTTCCAGGCTTTATGGAACATGCAGGACCTATAATCGGTATGCCCTTCTCATGGGAAGGCACCGCTTTTTTTGTTGAAGCGATTGCGCTTGGTGTTTTTTTATACGGATGGAATCGCCTGAACAAATGGGTGCACTGGATCTCTGGCGTAGTGGTTGGCATCTCCGGGGTGTTATCAGGCATCTTCGTGGTATCTGCCAATGCATGGATGAACAGCCCCACTGGGTTTACCTGGAAAGACGGTAAAGCATCAAATATCGACCCGGTGAAAGCGATGTTTAATGATGCATGGCTATCCCAGGCATTACATATGACACTGGCAGCATTTGTGGCGACCTCATTTGCAGTGGCAGGTGTGCATGCATTTTTGCTGATCAAAAACAGGAACAACCGATTTCATCGTACGGCGGTCAGATTGGCTTTGTCTTTTGGTGCCGTGGCTGCTTTATTGCAACCGATCAGCGGTGATTTTTCAGCCAAGGATATAGCAAAACGGCAACCCGCAAAACTTGCTGCACTTGAGGCATTATATAAAACAAGTAAACCTGCTTCGCTTGTGATTGGCGGCCTGCCAAACGATAAAGAAGAGAGAGTTGAATATGCGATACATATTCCTGGTTTCCTAAGTTTCCTGGCACATGGAGACTTTGAGGCCGAAGTAACGGGGCTGGATAAGTTTCCAAAAGACGAAAGGCCCCCGGTGATGATCACCCATATTGCATTCCAGGTGATGGTTGCCAGTGGTTTTTTACTTGCATTAGCGGGCCTGCTATTCCTCGTTTTCAGTGCCTGGTGGAAACCTCTGTTATACAGAAAAGGTTGGTTAATGTTTGTCGCTTTACTTACACCCCTTGGTTTTATTGCAGTGGAGGCAGGCTGGACCGTAACCGAAGTGGGTCGTCAGCCATGGATCATTTATGGTGTGATGAAAACAAAAGATGCCGTTTCTCCGATGCCGGGTTTACAATATTCATTTTATACCATATCCACAGTTTATCTTTTATTGACCGGTTTATTGATCTGGCTGATGCGGCGTCAGATTGCCACCGTACCGATGATTTATCCTTCTGCTGCGCCGGAATCAGATCTGAACTTAAAAACTGATTCATCTGTCAAAACAGGTACGGTGGTACCAGGAAACAAATAATAAAAAAATGCTTTCAATCATCATCATAATACTCGGCGTCTCTTTCATTCTATATACACTTTTAGGAGGTGCTGATTTTGGTGCCGGCATCGTTGAAACATTTGCCGGACCCAGGGGCACCAAAGCGATTTCCAAAGCTATAGCACCGGTTTGGGAAGCGAACCATGTGTGGCTGATCCTGGCCATTGTAATCCTGTTTTCGGCCTTCCCTCTTGTTTATTCTACTATCAGTACAGCACTGCATATCCCATTGATGATTGTTTTGCTGGGGATAGTTATCCGTGGTTCATCATTTACATTCCGGCACTATGATGTTACACACGACAACACGCATAAATATTATACACTTGCTTTTAAGATCTCAAGCTTTATAACTCCTTTCTTCCTTGGAATCACCTTAGGCGCGATGATATTTGGAGAGATAACCCTTGGTTCGCCTGTAAGTTTTTTTGAAGGATTCATCAAACCATGGCTGAACCTGTTTTGTATCACTATGGGATTGTTTTCAACCGCACTGTTTGGTTATATAGCTGCGGTTTTTATGATCGGCGAAACAAGCTATCCACTGGAACAAAAAAGATATAGAAGGTATTCAAAAATGTTCCTGCTTGCGATTATTGTTACCGGTTTGCTGGTATTTATTGCTGCAGAGGTCCAGGGGCATCACCTTGTATCAGCGTTCTTTAAATCCTGGCTTAGTATCACTGCTATGGGCCTCGTGGCATTGATCACCCTCCTGATTTTTTACTTCTTCAATCACCCGGTTATACGCTTGCTCCGCATAGCCGTGGCCATCCAGGTTTCGTTAATTATGTTGGGCTGGTTTGCGATACAGTTTCCCGTTTTGGTTTTTGAGAAAAATGGTAATCATCTCACGTTTTACAATACGCAGGCTCCTTATGCCACTTTATATCAGCTGGTGATTGCTTTGTTTATCGGCCTGATACTGATCATACCATCGTTTTATTTTCTTTTCAGGGTTTTTAAAAAGCCGAAAGAACAAAAAGAGGTGATTTAACCCAAGTTTCAGATTAGTGTTCTTTTCATATATAAACTGCTATACCTTTATACAACTAACAGCACTGATTACACAACCAACAACACAGATCCGCTCCCCATCTGTACTTCATTCGTATTTTATTTTACTCCATACCACTTTTTTGGCTTAGTAGCAGATCCAGGTTTTTCTTCGTAAAGAAACTAAATTAACCAGGCTTGCCGAACTTATTCAGTTCGACCCTGGACATGAGTCCATTTCCTGTAAGGCCACCGGCTTTAATCTATGTTTCGCGTAAAATCTATGTTACTGATTTTACAACATACAACGACTAAACATACAACGACTAATAAACAAGCTTTGGGCCGCATTTTATGCGGCCGGAAGCCGACTTGTGCATTATCATAACCCTCAATCCTTAACGTATGAGTGTAAGGGAAACCACGAACCGATTAACCAGGACCGTTGCAAATCTCAGCAGCCGGTACGCACCTGCGCTTATAACCATCATAGTACTGGCTTGCGGGTTTTATTATTATTTCAGTGTAATCGTTAAAACAAATGAAAGCCATCTCAAAGAGAGAAAGTTCCGCGGCCTTCACCAGGTGGCTGCTAATATCAAAAACAAGCTTGAAACCTACGAACAAAAAAATGCCAGGAATTTTATTGAAAGCATAGAAAAAACAAACACTACAGTCGACACTGCGACTATGGAGAAAGAGTTTGGGTTGAAATTCCATCAATATAAAAGTCTTCCCGACTCACCGATAAAAGAAAAATTTAAATATGATTCTGTTGAAAAACAGTTTGAGTTTTATCCGGGCGCTACCGGGTTTGCATCCGTGGAATTACGTGTGTTTCTGCAACCACTACTTCGCCGTGACATTTTCAACCAGTACATGCTCGCCGACAATGGTTCTATCATTTTAGACGAATTAAACATCTCACATAAATCACTCAAAGAATTTATTTCTACAACCATACAGGATGACACGGTCGCGAAAATAACAATTACCGAATCAGGCAATCTTGTCAAAAAAAATATCGGGGGGAAGGATCATTGGTTGTTCACTATTGCATTCGCTTCCGGCGGCAAAAACAAGTTTACGATTGGCGGCTATATTACAGATGACCAATATGAGGCCGAACGAACATATATACCTCCATACGGCATTCTTTGCCTGGTAATCGGAGTTATTTTAGTGATTGTTTTGATCCCTTTGCTGAAGGTTTTCCTGATGCACCGTTCTGAGCAACTTGTTACAATGACAGCAAGCTCCGCCTTCGCGGCAGTTCACCTGCTCGCCTCTATTCTTGTGCTTTCAATATTAACGCTATATGTCAACTTACATATTGTTCGAAACCAGAATGACGAAAATTTACAAAAGCTTGCAAACAAAATAGACACGACTCTCCGTGAAGAAATACAGGTGGACATGAAAACCCTGTGGCTTGCCACTGCCGACCTTAATATAAATGACACATCCCGAACTGATCCGGCCGAAAAGGATTCACTATCACTTGACACGCTTTTTGATGTTCTCATAAGAAAGGATTATACGATTAAAGTGCCACAGGACGGCAAAAAAGATACGGTTGTTCCCGCGCTGAATTCATCTAAGAGTATTCTCAGACAGCTTACTCATGTGTACTGGACTGACTCTAACGGACAGCAACGAATAAGATGGACCAAAGAAAAGGTGGTTCCTCAAAAAATAAATATCAACGACAGGGATTACTTTAAAGCGGTGGCTGAAAACAAAATGTTTTATGATTCCAGTGGACAGAAATATCATTTTACAGATATCTCTTCATGGATCTCCAACAGTAATTTCGCGGTGATCTCGATGCCGGTTAAGATACAAGTCAAACACAAAGACACCGCCCGGATAATCATGGTCAGTGGCGGTACCAGGCTCAAATCATTATTCTCCCCGATACTACCACTGGGCTATAGTTTTTGCATTGTTGATGCGACCGGTAAAGTTTTTTTTCACAAAGAAGTAATCAGGAATCTTAATGAAAACTTTTTGCAGGAGTGCAGCAACAGGGAACTGATTCAACCTATTTTAACGTTGCGGACGCCTGACTTTTTCGACGCAAGATATGCAGGTTCCAATTACAGATTCTTCTGCAAACCAATAAGCGGGACTTCTTATTCCCTGCTTACATTTCGTGACCTGCAACAGAGTTGGGCAGAGGATCTTGATATTATCAGTGCTACTTCAATACTTGTACTTTTCAACCTGGGTATTATGTTGCTGGCCATTCTGGCCATCAAGGCGCTGTCTTATACAAAAGGAAAAACAAAAACACAAAATCTTGCCTTAACATGGCTGAGACCTTCAGGGAAACTAAGAAGAGAATATGTATCAGTTACCTGCTTTTTTGCCATCTCAATGTTAACCCAGCTTTTATTTATTTACTGGTTAAGTCATGTTGATAATCTGGCCCTTATGGCATCAACATTTACATATACTTACCTGATGTTAGTTGCCACCTTTCACCAGTTCTCCCTGCATAAGGATCCACATAACAAAATTTATCTGCGGCCTAAAAAAATACTTATCGGTCTATTCAGCTTTCTGGGTCTTTGCATCGGGTTGCATTGGATAAGGTATGGCAATGTGGCCTTGTGGTTGGTTGCTGAAACATTTCTTTATTTACTGATCTACTTAATATTGACTTACCGTTGGAACCATATCACACCGATTGCGAGAAAAGTTATGGAACAAACGAAGACAACCTGGCTCAAGCCAGGTTTCAGGCACTCATATACCTGGTTTGTGTGGGCCTTGATTACTTCGACTTCTGTAATCCCTTTATTAATATTTTACATGCTTTGCCACGATGAACAAAAGAAAATGTCGGGCCGGTATGCACAGTGGGACTTCGCAAATCAACTTTCAGATGTTCCAACCAGGGTATTCGACAGCCTGAAAGGCCCATTAATAACGACGTATCGTTACCCTTTTCACTTCCAGCTGATAGCCAACGATGTAAAACGATATACCAATCTACCAGATTCTACAATATCATCCGATGCTTTTGCAAGCTTCTATAGAGCTATCAAACCTTCTTTTTTAAACTATAATCTAAATCTCGAATTGCTGAACGCAGAAGATAGCATCAACACAGAGTACTCATGGAAACAGAACAAGGATTCAAAGGTTTCCAGTTTATACTTTAAGCAAAGTTCGTTAGCGACTGATAGCATAAAATATAGCGGGTGGCAACTTTCGAAACCAACCAGGAATTCGTCGGAAGCACATTTTTTTAGTTTTCTTAAATTGCCCAATATTCTGTTGATTGCCGTTTTGCTGACTGGTTTATATTTTCTCCTGAGGTTGCTAATCAGGAAAATATTTTTTGACGGAGCTATGGAGCCTTCATATGCGATAGGTCTAGATATACTCACCAGCTATACAGCAGGGGTACAGGGAAACCTTTTTATTTATGGGCCACCGGGAATACAAAAACTTAATGCTGTCAAAAAAGAGATACTGAAGCAGGGAACGTTTGTGCATATAGACTTCAGCGATCTCGCAGATAAACCTGCCGAAACACTGATCGCTGAAAAGGAATCAGAGCTAAAAAAGACTGCAAAACATTCGACAATACTTTTGATAACAAATATCAATATTAATTCGGATGACCCTGTTATTACAGGGAAGAAACTTTCTGTCATAGAACATTTTCAAAAGCTTAAAACAAGAATATTCATCGTCTCCTCAAAATATTTTGAATCACTTGGCATGTTTGAGTATAATCAGGGCAAGCCAAATGAATTGAATTATTCTGGCCGTTGGGAAAATCTTATGAAGTCTTTTTATACTGTTTATCACCGCTGGCAAAAGAAACAACCTGATCATCTTTTACACAAGTACGAAGGTAGATTCGGAGACTTTATAATGAAGTCATATCATATTATGGCACGTCCGGCATCACCCGTGAATGCTGATTCGGATAATATCTATCTCCCATTGGCTGATGGCATTCACAACCATATACACGAAGAAATTCAAAAGCTCATAAACAAGATCATTGAAGAATGCAGTCATAGCGCATTTCTCAGCGAATTAACTGAACCAATGATTGCTTTTGCTTCGAAACTTGCATCACCAACCATGCGAAATGTTCAAAGCGGATCATCCTGGCCAGCAAACCGTATAATCAGCCGGCATTTTATATTTGTGTTTGAAAAGGTTTGTGAGCGGATTGAATCCCTTGCACAAAACCATTACCTATCAGTATGGAATGCTGTCACACCAGAAGAACAAAGAACGCTGTATGACATCGCGATAGACGAACTGGTTAACCCCCTGAACCGCAAAACTGCCGCAAGACTTTGCGAAATCGGTCTTGTTAAACCAATTGAAGGTATTGCCTGCTACAATATAATGAATGTAAGTTTTCGCAACTACATACTTAATCATGTCGCCAATAACGAAATAAGCCTTTTCAAAAAAGAAATTGCGGCAAAAGGATTTGGCTCCAGTATTCAATTACCATTGGTGATTGTGGCCATCGCAGCATTTGCTTTCATTGTTTTCACCCAGAAAGAAGCATTCACGAGTTTCATTTCATATATAGGCGCTGCGTTTGCGGGTATAACAGGCTTAGTAAAAATTATATCATCAATACCAGCTTCCAAAGCAGAAGGGAAAGCTTAATTAAGTATTAATTCTTAATATAAAACTTTAACTACCTGATAAAACTTTAAACTACCTGGCTATTCCGTCCTGATACTTTTTACCGGGTTCGCGAGCGCTGCTTTAACTGCCTGGAAACTTACCGTTATAATTGCGATGATTAGTGAAATACCACCAGCCACTAAAAATATCCAGGGACCAATTGTAATACGATAGTCATATTTCTGTAACCAGTTGTGAAGGAAATAAAATGCTATTGGAGATGCGATAATATAACTTAGAATAACAAGCCAAATGAAATCACGCGACAACATCAGCCACAATTGTGAAACAGTTGCTCCCAGTACTTTCCTGATTCCAATCTCTTTTGTTTTGTTGCTTACGATATAGGCCGACAATCCAAACAAACCAAGGCAGGAAATAAAAATTGCTAGGGATGCAAATATGCCGGAGAGTTTGCCAATCAATACTTCCATCTTAAATTTGGAAGTATAACTTTCATCCTGGAATTCATATATATATGGAAAGGCAGGATTATACTTGTTGAATATCGTATTCAAACCAGATAATGTTTTTTGTGCATCTTGCCCCGGCGCTAAACGGTACATCATGTAGCTTGCCGGTTTGGGGGAGCAATAAAACATAGTAGGATCTGCAGCGGCAAATGGGTTTATTACCAATGCATCCTTAACAACACCGGCTATATGGAACTCTGTATCATTCCATTTTATTACCTGGTTGACCGGATTTTTGAGCCTTAATACTTTAACTGCAGCTTCATTTAATATCACGGATGTCGAATCAAGGGCCGAGGTGAAATCACGCCCCTCTTTAAACTTCATTCCAAGTGTTTTGAAATAATCCTCCGTCACTATGATCGTCCCCATCTCGACTGTTTCGTTTCCAACTTTTCCGGGAAAATGGTCAAGATCAGAATGCCACTGAACATCGGTTGCACCGCTGCTGGCCGATGTTACTGAAGTAACAATTCCGTTCTGCAATAGCTCATTTTTAAGGGCAGGAAAGCTTTTCCTGAGATCTTCAGACAAATCAGTCATCATCACATTGTTCAGATCAAAGCCTGTATCCCTGTTTTTTGCATGATGAATCTGTTGATAAATAATAAATGTGGAGATGATCAGTACTATCGAAGCCGTGAATTGAAAAACGAACATCATCTTCCGTGGCAGAGAGCCTTTGTTTCCTATTGTGTTGATTCCTTTTAATACTTTAATCGGCTTGAAAGAAGCAAGCACAAAAGCCGGGCGACTGCCTGCAATGAGGGCTGTAAAGGAAACAAAGATGAGTAGTATGATCCAGAAATAAATATTGTTGAAAGGGATCGATACCCTCGTTTCCGCCAGCTCATTGAATGGTTGCAGAATAATTTGAACGATTATCAGTGATAAACCAAACGCAATAAGGGTTTGAACAAAAGACTCCAACAAAAACTGTAAAACGAGGTCGCTTTTTCTTGAACCCATTACTTTTCTTACGCCCACTTCCCTCGCTCTTTTGCCTGATCTTGCCGTGGTCAAATTAATGAAGTTGATACAAGCTATCAGTAGCACCAAAGCACCAATGATTCCAAACATTCTTACATATTCAAGAAAGCCTTCCGTGTCCTGTCCATTTACAAAATTTGAATACAGGTGCCATCTTTCAATCGGCTGCAGTTTTACAAATGAATTCATCGCATTGATATTCCCCTTTTCAGTATGCTGAATGTTTACGATCTTAGGAGCTACGGTTGCAAGAGAAACACCTGGCTTGAGTTTTACAAAAATTTGATTTGAGTTTGCACCATAACTTCCTGTTCTTCTTTCTTTGATGAAAGGTTTTGTCTGGTCGAGATAAGTAAATGGTACCAGGAAAGTAAAGTTGAAATTTGAATTGGCCGGCAGATCCTTCATAATACCGGTAACCCTAAGGTTATTTTGATTATCAAAACGTACCATCTTGTCCATAGGATCTTCGTCACCGAATAATGCTTTGGCAGTAGACCCGGCAAGAACTATGGAATAGGCATCTTTAAACACTGTGCCGGGGGTTCCCTTAATCAATGGAAATTGAAACATCTTTAGGAAATCAGTTCCTACCTGGCCACCGCGGAGGTATATTTTTTTATCTCCGACCATCAATCCATGCGGACCCATCCAGTCACTTTCGGCAACGTATTCAATGTCCGGTACAGCGTTTTTTTTATTCTTCCGCAAGCCGGAGCGAGGTAGTCCTGAAGGAGAGCGTATCACCGTTATTTGAGAAGTTACGCCGCACCCTATAGAGTCTTTCTGTATCAGGTAAAAATTTATCATAACTAAACTGGTGGTAAACCCACAGCCCTATCAACAGCGCTACTGACATCCCGATGCCAAGGCCGAGTATATTTAATACACTGTATCCAAGTGTGCGGACAAGGTTTCTCCAGGCGATTTTGATGTAGCTACGAAACATAGTGATGGTTTGTAACTAAATAACATACGCTAAGCCAAAAGATGAACCCACTAACTTTCAACAAGTTGTGATATGCCAGTCAGGCTGAACTGTTCAAAAACGGACAATTAATGTGCGGTCTTAAATAAAAAAAGAGTCGCTTATCCTTCGATAAACGACCCTTTTGTGTTGTTATAACTACGGAAACTAATCAGAATTTCATTGTTTACTAATCGGAGCTTCTTTTATTTGCTGATTCGTTGCTTGTTAATTCGTTGCTTGTTGATTCATTGCTTGTTAAAATTCGTTGTTGCTGATTCGTTGTTTGTTAATTCGGTTTTTATTGCTTTGGAATATTATTTCTTAGGATTATCTTTCTTAGGATTATCTTTTTGAGCTTCCTGTTGTTGAATCTTCTCCTGGTCTTCTTTTCCACCTTCTTCTGCCTCATGCTTAATTCCCTGCATCAGGGATGAAATCGGCCCTTTCATATGCTCCTGCGGGTCAGTCGTATGGAGTGTTTCTTCGTCGGGCTTTGTGATTGGTTTCTTATTGTCTTCCATAATATTCGTTTTTATTGGTGACTAGAATACTAACAATCAAATACCGGACCGCCGAAAACCTAATCCGAAACCATTATGAAACACACAATTATACTACTTAGCCGAAGGCGCGAGTAACCGCAGAATTGGGGAATTGACAATTATTTGGGTGACGTATAATACCCTGTACACGCTTAAAGTTTTATCGGGAAACTATATATGCAACTAATTCAGTTCAGGTAAATATTAGTCCCAGGCAAGAGAACACAGCATCTCTGAAGAGAATTATGAATTATGAGATATGAGTTATGAAACGTATAGTTATAAATCACTCCTCATTCAATAACTCAATAACTTCACTCACCACTTACCACTCGATTAAGGTTTTTTTAACACAGCAGCCAGGTTTTGACTATACGCTTCGCTAAGCGGGATCTTAATCTTGTTTATAGTCAGCTGGTGTCTTTCAATCTTATCTATCTTATTTATAGCCACAACAAAAGAGCGATGCACGCGGATAAACCTTTCTGCCGGAAGCATATTGCTTGCCTCAACAAATGTGCTTCTTGATAGAATGTTTTTATCTTTCATAACAAAGGTCACATAATTACCTGCCGCCTCCAGGTAGAGTATGTCATCATACATCACCCTTACCTGTTCATAGCCGGCTTTTAAATACATATGATCATTGCCCGGCGCGTTCGCCCTGAAAGTAAAGAGTTCAAGCGCCTTGTTACAGCTTTTTAAAAATCGTGCGAGCGAGAATGGCTTCAACAAATAGTCTACAGCATCAAGTTCAAAACTCGTAACTGCATGTTCGGAATAAGCGGTGGTAAATATTACCAGCGGTTTCCTGTTAAGGCTCCTGAAAAATTCAATACCTGAAATATCGGGCATCTTTATATCAAGAAAGATCAGGTCGATCTTTTCTTTTTGCAGGTATTCCAGCGCCTGGAAAGCATCTGTAAATACTGCCAACAATTCAATGAAAGGAACCCTGGCTGCATGAGCCTTCACAACCTCAAGCGCGATTGGTTCGTCATCTATCGCAATTGCTTTCATCCGCCTATGTTGGGGGTTATGGAAGTTACAGGTTTATGTTTTGCTTCGGCCGACGCGGTCCGCACAGATTTATAATAAATAATTGTATGCAAATTTAAGACAAGTAACAAATTCATGTTTAAGGCAAACAGTAAGGACAAGTACAAGTTTACTATCACTTTGTTAGTTTAATAGTCAGATGTACAAAAAATTCTTTGGTTGTTTCACGTATAATCAATTCATGTTTTCCGTGGTACATGTGCTGAAGCCTTTGTTTTACATTACTGAGACCAATACCACTTTTATTTTTTTCAGGATCTGCTTCCTGCCTTGGATGTTTGTTATTTGCAACATCAAAATAAAGAGTATTATCACGCACTTCTAAACTTATTTTGATTTGCGAGGGCTCACGAAAACTGATTCCATGTTTAAATGCATTTTCGACAAAAGGAATCAGGAGCATAGGGGCAATTTGTATTGGCCTAACTGTCTCCTCAATATTTGCATCGATCCTGACCTGGGGGATGGCATCTGTTCTCAGCTTCTGCAAACTAATATAATTATTCAGATACTCCGTTTCCCTGGTCAGTGGGATTTTATCCTGGAGATTTTCCTGCAACATAAACCGCATCATATCCCCTAGTTGCTGAATGCCTTCGCTGGTTTTTTCGGCCTTCTCCTGTATAGCTGTTCCATAGATGGTGTTTAGTGCGTTGAATAGAAAATGAGGATTGATCTGGGAACGAAGGAAATCAAGACTTGCGTTGGATTGTCCCAGTTCTTGTTTCAAAGCGTACAACTCTTCATTGCCTTTTAAATGTCTTTTGAACAAAACCCAGGTGAGGGGAATGGTGATGAAGGTTTGTATAAGGAAATTTATTCCGCCAAGAGTAAATCCAAAATCCTCGTTACGAATAAACATCAATAACAAAAAAGTAATTGCGAGAGAAGCTACCGCCAACACCCCGATAGCCTTTGCAATATATAGCAGGAAGGGCCTCTTGCTTCCTAAAGAACCGGGGATCAGCGTATGAAAAGAATACCAGTATAAGAGAATTCCAACCGGAACAGCGATTCCCCAAAGAACCAGCACAGGCCCGTCGCCTTCACCAACTGCCAGAAGGAAAAGGATAATGGCCCAAACTATAAAAGCTATGAGTCCACCCCTGGTAACGACACGGTATCTTGCCTGGATTTTATCAGCGTTTATTAAAAGATAGACGCTGGCGTATTTCAGCATACTATAAAATGCCAGTAAAATCAGCAGTCTGCAAGTGAATAGAAACGAGTCCAGGAAAATCCTGTTATAAGCATCCTGCCTCAGTTGATACTCAGCCAGCAAATAAGCCCTGGAATAAGTACCGGTGACCCCAAATATGATTGTAGCAACAGTTAAAATGAGTGCTATGATAAAAGTATTCTGGTATATATGCTGCCTTCTGAAAATTTGCGGTACAACGACAAAATTGAGATAGATGAAACTACCAAACAAAATAATATAGCGTACAAGCTGCGGAAAAAAATAATTATAGAAATAGTCGAACTCAACATTTGCATCCCTGAAAAGCCATTTATTTGGGGGATTTAGCATACCGGTGTCAAGGCTGACACTGTCGGTGATAAAGAAAAAAATAATAAATACAAATAGCGTTGTAGTTCCCCAGAACTCCACTTTTCTGAAGTTTTCTACTTTGTTTGAAGACTCATTCATGGTTAACATATTCAGCTGCAATACTAGCCCAGGGAACCCGTCCAATTTAATAAAAGTGATGAAACCATGATAATTTGGTTTGAATTCTCCCGTCACATTAAACCGGTAATTCATCACATTGAATTTGGTAATGGCAGTCTGCAGTCTAATGTTGCGAATTGTTTTCAGATCACCATTACATTAATCAAAGCATTTTATTAATGGCTACCGAACTAATCATCAAAACTACGGCACTGAACTATAGCTATGCAAAAGGAATAAATACCTTATCTAATATTAATCTTGAAGTGCCGGGGGGAAGCGTATACGGGTTCCTTGGCCCAAACGGTTCTGGCAAAACAACCACACTCAGTCTTTTACTCGGGTTGCTAAAAATTCAAAAGGGCCAGATTTCAATTTTTGGAGAAGAAATGCATAACGAAAAAACTTCCACCTTTCGTCGGATCGGCTCCCTTATCGAAACTCCTTCTTTGTATGGACATCTTACTGCCAAAGAAAATCTCGGCATATACCGGCAGGTATATGATGCACCAATGTCAAGGATCCAGGAGGTACTTAATATTGCTGGTCTTGAAGACACCGGCCGTAAAACCGTTAAAAAGTTTTCGCTTGGAATGAAACAGCGGCTTTCAATTGCCCTTGCCTTATTGCCAAATCCCGAATTACTGATACTTGATGAACCTTCAAATGGATTAGACCCGCAGGGAATTGTTGAACTGCGTGAACTGATAAAAAAACTGAATTCGAACGGAATGACCATACTTATTTCCAGTCATATTTTAGGAGAGATTGAAAAGATCGTTACGCATGTAGGGATTATTGTTAAAGGGGAGATGCTGTTCCAGGGTGCTTTACAACAGCTACATCAGTTTCAGCAAAAAAAAGGAAAACTCCTCATCAATACTTCTGATAATGAAAAGGCCCGTTCACTACTGACAGAGTTTAATCCCGGTGCCGCAAATGGCACACTGGCCCTCGATTTGACAGACCTGCACCAGGTAGCAAAAATCAATAGAATCTTAATCAATAATGATCTCGACGTATACCTCTTACAACCAATGAAACCGGACCTGGAACAATTATTCATCGACTTAACCTCTATACAATCATGAGCCTTCTTATATCTTTCAAATCAGAATTATTGAAAACAAGACGCACTTCCTCAAGTTATCTGTGTTTAATTGGAGCTGGGTTTTTGCCGCTTATGCATCTGGTGGATTTCTTATTTGATGATGGAGTCACTGCGGTTGTAAAAGATCCCTGGAACCTGTATTTATTTAATGGATTCGAGGCGGTTACAATTTTGATATTGCCATTGTATATAGTACTTCTTTGCACGCTAATCCCACAGATTGAATTCCGAAACAATACCTGGAAACAAGTGCTTACTTCACCACAATTAAAAAGGGAAATATTTATAGCTAAGTTTTTAACTATTCAAACGTTGGTTTTAGGTTTCCTGGTTCTTTATAATTCACTGCTGTTATTGTCTGCACTTGCAGCCGCCCTCTTTACGTCCAGCATCGATTTTTTCGATTTCAGTATTGACTGGGCTGCCCTTTTTACCGTGAATGCAAAAGCCTATGTTGCAACTTTTGCCATTAGCACCATCCAATTCTGGCTCGGGCTGCGCTTTAAAAATTTCATGGCCTCACTGGCCATTGGTTTCGGAATGTTGACTATCGCAGGAATGATCTTATTCGAATTCAATCTGCCCAATGCATGGCTTTTCCCATATACTTTTCCACTTGTGACTGTACTTCCAAAATTCGAAAATTTAAGTACTACAATTCCCTGGATTTCGCTTGGTTATGGAACTTTGTTCCTGTCACTTGCTTTTATAGACTTCAAAAGAAAAACGACTAGGAATTAGACAGTCCTAGGCGCAAACACCCTTCTTCCTATATATCAATGTATGATAATGGTTAACATTTCAGGAGTGAAAACGCCTGTATGTCGAAGAATCTGGGTTTACCAAGCCTGGCCTAAGCATACAAATTTTTATTCAGGAACTCATTCCTGAATTTCTCTTTTGGATCATAAGTCGCGACCAGCCTTTTAAATTCTTCCAGCTTAGGATACTTGCTGCGCAAGACATCGGGGGAGATGGAAAACAATTTGCCCCAGTGTGGACGGGCATCAAAAGGCGCAAGTGCAGATTCTATAACAGGGAGCAACTTGCTAACGGCAGGCCAGTCTTGTTTCCATGTAAAATGGATAGTTGTGCAAGGCTGTTTATAACAAGGACTCATCCATAAATCATCGGCTTCGATCGTTCTTATCTCTGAGATAAAAAGATGCGGTCCGATTTGAGCACCGAGTTTGGAGATTGCAAGGAATGCATCAAGTCCATGTTTTCGCGGAACAAAATATTCAGATTGCAGCTCTACTCCACTGCTGGGTGTAAAGCCCATTTTAAAATGTGGTAATCTTTCAAACCAGGGGCCCGGCACTCCCATTTGTTCAGTACAATTTTCAGCGGAAAGTTTTGCAATAGGATGCGTGTTTTTCGTAGCCGCTTTGGCACCATAAAAATTTTTAACTTTCGAAAAATCAAGCCTGTCCTTTTCATGTGCTTTTATCCAAACCTCATTGACTTTATTCGATTGCCAGTCTGTAAACAGACTAACGCTATATGCCACGGCAAGTATCGCATCAAAATGTTTTTGCAATTCAGCGACCGGTAGATCGAGATATACATATTGCCGCATTTTAAAGGTTGGCTTTATATCAAGCGTAACCTTTGTTATCGCACCAGCTGCGCCCAGCCCCACAACCATCGCATTAAACTTTTCACCATCATCTTTTTTTGTCAGTTGCACAACCTCTCCTTCAGCCGTAATAAATTCTATGGCTGAAACACCAGTGGCAAGGTTACCGTTCTTAACCCCCGAACCATGTGTAGCCGTCGAGCATGATCCCGCAACCGAAATATGTGGCAATGAGGCCAGGTTATGCAATGAGAACCCTTTACTTTCAAGAAACGGACAAAGGTCACCATATCTCATCCCGCCTTCCACAGTAACAGTGTTTGCGCCCGGGTCAAGTTTAACCACTTTGTTCATATCTCTGAGTGAAACAAAATAATCAACACTATCAGCGATTCGATTAAAACAATGGCGGGTGCCGAGGACCTTTAATTTTGGATGACTAACTATGAGTTTTTTGAGCTCATCTACTGTTTTCGGGTACGAGATCCTGTTAGTGCTGTATTTCAGGTTACCGGCCCAGTTTTTTAATTCATCCTGAGGCATCCAATTTTCAATCGGGGCGATCAGGGGAGAAGCCATAGCTGCAGTAGTTAATTTTAGAAATGTGCGTTTTTCCATGTCAGCATTCTTGAATTTGCTCCTCTGAATATAGGAAGAATAGATGGTTTAACGCATGGCGATCCCGCCGCCGGAAAATCACTTACTTGTTTCGTAAATCAGGATAACGACTCCTGACTTCCAGGATGTGGTCCGGATCAGCTTGAGACATTTCGTTTCGGCAATGTTCGCAAACAATGGTTTGCCCGAGCCCAGGATAACAGGGTGCACAGCCAGCCGGTAAACATCCACCAGGTTCAGATTAATAAAGGTGGTTATGAGTTTCGCCCCGCCATAAAGCCAGATATCTTTACCGGGTTGCTGCTTGATTGTTTCGACCTGTTGATGAAGCGCTAAATCGCTGTCAGAGTTAAGATAAATTGCGTTCTCATGGCTTTTATGATTTGTTGCCGAGAAAACATATTTCGTTTTACTATGTACAGATGCAAAGATTGATTTTATTGCAGCACCTGCATTTTCATCCGGTTCATAGTTGCCCCAGAGGTCATAGCTTATCCTCCCATAAAAAATGGTGTCTATGCCTGAGAGGAACTCGCCGAATTCAGATTTTTCGAAATCAGGATCTTCATCTACGACACACCAATCGATTTCACCTTTAGGTCCTTCGATAAAGCCATCTAGCGTCACAGCAAGATCCAGGATTATTTTTTTCATGATTATTATTATTATTTTTTTTTGTTCTGCTTACCAATTGTTATTGTAGGCATTGTTTTGTCGACATTGTTTGATGTTGTGCCTCATTGAAGTTACGCCTCCTTGATGTTGCTCCTCATTGAAGTTGCTCCTCATTGATGTTGCTCCTCATTGAAGTTGCTCTTCATTGAAGTTACAGCTCATTGATGTTACAGCTCATTGATGTTACAACAGCGTGTTGATTTTACAATCGCATTTATCTGTATTCAAATGCACTCATCTAATATTCAAACGCATTCATCTAAAATATGTATGTCGCTACCAGGGAAACCTTTCTTATCGTACCAAATTGCCGGTACAAGGGGATCATTTAGCAGAAAATCCTGTGCCAGTTTTTTATCTCTTCAAAAAATTATGAACCCGTTATTAATATATTTGATGAGTGGTACCACGTTGTCTTCTATATATCTATCATGCAATGTAGAAAAGCATGTTTCGATGCCGGGTCACTGATCGCCTGGCAGCATTTATCCTTTAAAGCATTATAAGCGCTATATGAAAAAAAGAAATTTGTTTTTGTTTGTTGGCATCTTCCTGCAAATACTAATATATGGCCAGCAGCCGACAGTTACTATGAAGTCGGAACTGGACAGATTACTAAACATCAATCATCTTCCTTCCTACATAGAGGGATCGGTAGTGAAACAAGTCTCATCATATGACCGCAAAGGTGGAAACAATGATGGTTTTGAAGGAACCTTTTCATATATCCGAAGAAATGTTGATAGCTCCCTGGTAATCTTTGAGTCTGAAGGCAAGGGTGTTATTGAAAGGATATGGACACCCACACCCACTGATGATACGCTGGATTTTTATTTTAATGGCGCTTCAAGTCCTTCCTGGTCGATAAAATTTAATGATCTGTTTTCAGGAAAGATTTACCCTTTTGTGAATCCGGTCGTTGGTAAAAAAGTGGGTGGATGGTATAGCTATTTGCCTATCCCATTTTCGAATGGATGCAGGGTGGTTTTTCGCGGTAAAAAAATGCTTTTTTTCCAATTGCAGTGTCGATTATACGAAAAAGGCGGGCCGGCAGGCAACTTCAGCCCGGCTTTGGATGATGATGCCAGGGCAACACTGGAAAAAACTGTGAGCCTTTGGTCGAAGGATAAGCTCGAACCCCTTGATCTGAACGAGTCGGAAATGCATTTATATTCCAATAAGTTTACGATGAAGCCCGGAGATATAACAACGATGCACAACATCAGGAATCCAGGCCGTATTACATCCATTGCACTTGGCAATGCAGTCTTGTATGAAGGATTAAGTAACAACTTTGACATCCGGATCACCTGGGATGATGAAAAATCACCCGCAGTTTATGCACCGGTTGCCGATTTTTTCGGGTATGCTTTTGGCGCTGCATCAATGAAAAGTTTGTTTGCAGGAGTTTATAACAATACGGCTTATTGTAATATTCCAATGCCATTTGATCGGAATGCAAAGATTGAACTTATTTATCGCAAGGATAGCACAGCTCAGCCAAACCTTGAAATTGAGTGCACCATCAATGTATCCAGCCACAAAAGAGAAGCTGCCAGAGAAGGCAAATTTTATGCATACTGGAAGAAGGAATCACCTCAGTTGGGAAAGCCTTATGTATTTTTAGAAGGTAGTGGCAAGGGACATTATATCGGTACAATACTACTCAGCCAGGGCAAGGATTACGAACATTTTACCGAATTTTTTGAAGGTGATGATTCAACAGTGTTGGACAACAAACATCTTTTGCATGGAACAGGTTCTGAAGATTATTTTAATGGTGGTTGGTATGCCCAACCCGGTGGCTGGGTTGAAAGAAAAGGCGCTCCTTTACATGGATGCCTGGACTATTCATTACCATTCAGCAGAACCGGTGGCTATCGTTTTTATATGCTGGATAAACTTCCGTTTAGTCAGCAGATCTATCACAGCATGGAGCATGGACCCGTTAACAATAACCGCAAGGTGGAATACACATCGGTAGCCATGTATTATGCAGACAAACCGCTCATTAACGGCGAAGCACCAAATAACGCAACTGCAAAGATATTTATACCTGATACCTTAAGTTTTTACTCCCGCCTCATGAATCATCTGAGCTATAGTGGCAATGCCAGGCTCATCAAAGGAAATGCAGAGTTGGATAAAAATCTGGATGGCACCATTCTCATTGATGTAAAAGAACTCAGCAAAGGAAGCTATAAAATATTCGTCCATGGAAAGGGTACTGAACAACTCAGTGCAGGCATCAATGATGCCTCGGTTACCGCTCTGGAATCAGGAACCCAGGCTGAAAAGGAGATAAGTACGCAAAAAAGTAAAGACTTGCAGCAACAAAATAAAACGCAGAAAAATAAAACGCAGAAGCCAAATAAAATGCAGAAGCAAGTTGCAATTCAGAAACAAGTCGAAATGCAGAAACAGGACGAAATGCAGGACAAATATATCGGAACCTTTGAGTTAAAAGACAACAGTATCCCGGTTCAACTGAACCTAAAAACCGGTGGTGACAAGTTGGTGCTCAACAGAATTTTCCTCGTAAAACGTCCTAAAAGTGATGAGTGATGAGTGATGAGTCAGTGGTGAGTTATAAGTGAACGTTCTAAAATGCAAATAGTCTCCACACCAAAAGCACCACTCATAACTCACCACGTATCACTCACTCATCACTCATAACTCATCACTCATCACTAAAAAAGGCTGTCTTCATCAAAAAGACAGCCTTCCTACTTGTTTCAATCGGGAAATTCTATCACAAAATTATTGCAGGTCGAATTGTTTGCGAACCATAAGTTCCCCTTCGTATGAAATCACTTCTTTAAGTTTCCTGCGGCTTTCGATGTTTACGAAATAAACGGTGTCTGCATTCGAAGAAAGTTCGGTTACTCCGGTGATGTCATAGCCATCATAGGTTTCCTCTATCTGGCTTCTTACGTCTTTGTTCAGGTGTTTAACCGAATATGTTTTCATTGTCTGAACCATGCTACCGTTTTTGCGATAAGTAATACGGTGTTGAATACCGTCTTTCACAAAGTAAGCGAGGTAGAACTGTTCATCGGTTGACCACTGAACCGGTGCGTCCATTTTGAAGTTCCTGTGAAATGACTTCAATACTTTTGAATTGACACTTGACTCTTCTGTCACAGTAGCCTTACGCACTAGATTATTGCTACTTAGATTCAGCATGTTATTGACGGAAGCTGAGGATTGTCCCTGTGCTGAGCTGAAAACTGCGATTGATGTTGCGAGCATAAATGCTGCGATTGAAATTGACTTTTTCATTGCCTTTGTTTTACTGAGTTATTGTTTGCTTTTTGTATAATGCAAAGAAACTTTAGATCAAACAACAATAAAATCACCACTCTAGTCAAATTACATCCCCAAAAACGGGAACCTCAAGAGAGATATGAATTATGAGTTATGAATTATGAAAGGAAAATATGAATGACAAGAGCTTTTATTTCATAACTACTTTCATAATTCATAACTCATAATTCATATCTCTCTTAAATGGTATTCCAGAATGGAGGTGGTTCTATGCCAAGTGAGCGCAGAAAAACATAGCCCTGGGCGCGATGATGAATTTCGTTATCTACAAAATAAAATAATGTTGAATAGTTTTCACCTTCATACATCCCAAAAGCTTTGTCCACTTCATTAAATCGCTCATTTGATATTTGAGGCCAGAGATCATTTATGTGTTCTGTGAGATCGTCCCACATAGTCAGCAAATCATTTTTATTCATGGCTTTTTCTGGAACTCCATGATGTGCTTCTCCTTCCAGGCTTTGCCATGTACCTGAAACAATACCGTTCATGCCATGATGGGCAAGACCAATCAGTTCGGCGACCATTTCAGAGAATGGCCGCATGCCGCCTATCGAATAATTGAGCAAAGCATCTTCAGGAAAAGCCATGATAACTTTACGGGTGAGCCGACGTTGACCTTGCCAGTGATCGAGAAGAACTGCCGGTGTAAAAACTGCTGTGGCTGTTGTTTGATGATCCATAACATTTTGCATACAATGAATTTTTAATGATGCATTGAAGGTAGAATCACCTGCTGACAACCCTATGTCAGTAACATTTCAGTATTTGAAAATTATTGTTTCCCCCGAATTTGGTGACGCAGTTTGCTCTTTAGGGGATTGAAAAAAATCGCAGGAAAAGACAGCTTTGCAAAAAAATATTTTATGCAGTTCCGTTTTTTATTAAATCTGATTATTTTTTCCCTGCTGGCGGATAATATCACAAATGCCCAGGAGTTCAGATCCTTCGAAATCAGTGGATATCCTGAATTCAATGAAATCATCCCAGATCGTTCACCCTTTTCTTCGCCTGCTCCTATCGTTGGCAAAATAAAACTACACACAGGTGTTACCCTCGAGTATTCAGAATCCGGTAATCCAAATGGCAAACCGGTAATTTTTCTGCATGGCTTTACCGACTCCAGGCATTCATTTAATTACCTGGTTCCTAAACTTACCGGTGATATCAGGTCAATCGTTATAACCCAAAGGGGACACGGCCAATCGGATAAACCGGTCTCCGGTTATCGTCCGGAAAACTTTGCTGCCGATCTGGATGCTTTCATGACTGCGCGGAACCTTGACAAGGCAATCATCGTTGGGCATTCGCTTGGATCTACGATCGCTCAATCCTTTGCAATACAATATCCTTCGAAAGTGAGGGGTCTTGTATTGCTGGGCACGATCCCTTATTTTAAAACGAATCCTGCATTGCTGGAATTCGGTTCACAGGTTGCGTTGTTAAAAGATCCGGTTGATCACGCATTCGCCAGCGATTTTCAGAAAAGTACGCTGCATCTTCCTATACCTGAAACTTATCTTGATTCTGTTATAAACGAAACTCTAAAAGTTCCTTCATTGGTGTGGAAGGCCGTGTTGAATGGATTAACTGAAGTTGATTATTCAACAAGTTTAAAAAACATAAATGCACCCGTTCTTATCATTTACGGTGACAAGGATAATTTTTCTTCTATCAGGGACCAGGAAAAACTCAGGTCGTCAATTCGCGGCTCCCATCTCCTGGTGTACAAAGGCGTGGGCCATGCGATCCATTGGGAAGATCCCAGCCAGACTGCGATTGATGTCTCAGCATTCGTAAATGATATAGACAAAACATAATCTTCGGAATTAAGCTGTAACACCAACAATATGCAAGAATAAACATGAACATTTATCCGGGGCGCGAATAAATAAACATCAACCTAACCTGAATTTCACCGGAATTGCATGAACTATTATCTTTATGACAATTGTAATATTGATTGCAATCTTGTCATCCAATCTTAGATAAGCCATCGAGCACCCGGGGAATCTTCATTCAAAAAAAACACTGACATGAAAATCCTTATTCTCATTTTCCTGGTAGGTCCTGCCATCCTGATTTTAGCCTCCTCGCAGCGGGAACAACTGCCGGAAAAACGGCTTGACAACCAGCCCGGGGCGGCCAAAGCGTTCCGCGACCAGACTTATTGTGCACCATCTTTTGATCCCTCAAAACTGGATGCTGCGGAGGCGCCTATATTTAAGGGCCTGGGAAATCTTCATTATCCGATTACAACCAACTCGGCAAAAGCACAGCAGTATTTCGACCAGGGGCTTACACTTGTGTATGCCTTTAACCATGGCGAAGCCGGCCGGTCATTTAAAGCTGCCATTAAACTCGACTCAACTGCGGCAATGCCTTATTGGGGACTGGCTATGGTGCTGGGTCCAAATTATAATGCAGCATTAAATCCAACCAGTCTTGATGAAATCAATGACGCAATTAACAAGGCGGTAAAATATTCTGCAAAAGCGTCCCCTTCGGCAAAAGGGTTGATATCCGCTTTACGCAAACGTTTTCCAGAGAAAGAAGTAAAAGACATGACTTCATATAACGAAGCATATTCCGCGGCTATGAAAAAAGTGCATGAGGAATTCCCCGGTGACGTGAATATAGCAGCCTTATATGTTGATGCCATGATGAATGAACATCCATGGGATCTTTGGTTCCGTGATGGTACTGCAAAAACATGGACCCCTGCTATCATAGAAACCCTGGAAAAATTATTAGCCATCGCACCTGATCATGTGGGTGCCAATCATATGTACATCCATCTTATGGAGGCATCACCAAAAGTAGCCCAGGCAATACCAGCAGCCAACAGGTTACGCGATATGTTACCAGCTGCGGGACATATCCTGCATATGCCTTCCCATATCGATATCCGTATAGGCGATTATCACAAAGGAGTTGTTGTGAATGAAAAAGCAAGTAGTGCAGACAGCAGTTACATTGCTCAATGCAAGGTACAGGGAGTCTATCCTATGATGTATTACCCGCATAATATTCATTTCCTGGCTGCCTGTGCTTTTCTTGAAGGCAATAGCAAAAAAGCAATAGATGCTGCCTGGAGCGTTGCAAGGCATGCCGACAAAACTTATATATATGAAAATGCAGCGATACAACACTATTCCATCATCCCTTATTATGTATTGACCCAGTTGGGTAAATGGGATGATATCTTAAAACTGCAACAACCCGATACCGCCCTTATATATCCTTTAGCAATCTGGCATTATGCGCGAGGCATGGCATTCAGTGGAAAAAATGATGCTGCAAATGCAGGTAAGGAATTACAGGCGATCCTTGAAATTAGCAAGGATCCGAGATTGGCCTCTCTTTCTATCTGGGGTGTAAACAATGCTGCTCAACTCACCCAAATCGCGACCAATGTATTAAGTGGTGAGATTAATGCTAAAAAAGGATTGTTTGACGAAGCTATCACTGTTTTGCAACTGGCAAGAGATATTGAAGATTCTTTGCTGTACCAGGAACCACCGGATTGGTTTTTTTCTACCCGTCACACATTGGGTCATGTTTTATTACAGGCTAAAAAATTTGAAGAAGCGGAGAAAGTTTATCTGCAGGACATGATTACTTATCCCGAAAACGGGTGGGCTTTGATGGGACTTTATAAAAGCCTGGTGGGACAAGGAAAAATACGAGAAGCAAAGTTGGTAAAAATACGATTTGATAAGGCCTGGAAGTGGTCGGATATGCTTATTAGTTCTTCGCGGGTTTGATCCGGATCAAGTTGCTGATTAGATTTTATGTTTTCCAATATTTGGAATGTATTTGCGTTACTTAGTTCCATACTGGATGTATGGTTGATTTTGACTGGTTTTTTATTTCGATCCAATAACTAAGATAACGTCATCCGATGCCCACACTGAATCAATTCCTGTCAGGGAAATTCACAATGTTGTGGATACTTATATGTATTCTTTCGATCCAATCCTTTGCACAACCAGGCTTGCCTGCTTACTCACCGGATTGTTATCCGAGCTACTATAAAAAGTTCAAGTCTGAACAGGAGCATGAGTACCCGACAAATTTTGCGCTTATGGGCAACAATCTCCAGTTGCTCGCAACCAACCGTTACAGTACCCTGCCTGATGGAAGTACCGAAGGCTTCAGTGGACTGAAATTGCTTGACGCCATGGGCAACCTGCTTGGTTCCGCAGATTTTTTTCATGGCGTCACAAATGCTGATTTTAGCATGTTCAAGCTTGACGAGAATCATGTGATGCTTGTTTATACCGGAGATGAAGCCGGACAAAAGGCAATGAGCTTCACTTTAGTAAATGCAAATCTGCAGAAGCTTTGGACCAGGCGTATATACACATTGGATGATTTCTATTCTGCCGGTGATGGCGTTGCTGACATACATAAGGATGAAGACGGGAACATAGTTATTCTCGGCACAACCGGTGATGGAGGTCCTAATCCCGGAAGCATTTCTCTTTATAAAATGGACATGTCTGGCAACGAACTCTGGACCAGCGTGCATCAATTGAATACTTCAGGTGCGATGAGTGGTAGCATAACCTCCTCGCCCTCAGGTTATATAGTGGTAACGGAAGGTTATAAAGGGAATTCATTCCTGGTTAATAAAAATACCGGTGATATTCTACAATCATATTCTTTCCCTGAAAACTGGAGCGGTTCAGTATTTCAACGTTTCCTGAAATACGATAATGGCTTTGCTTTTTATGCGGGCACTGACAAGGATAATCAGTTGATGATTGGCAGGTTCGACAGCGAGGCAAAGCCACTGGGATTTAAATATCTGCCTGGTGTAATCTCTATTCCATATGCTGATGCAAAGGACGGATTTCTCTACCTGAATTTTTCTTTTGCTGACTTCTCCATAAATTCTCATGTGGTAATGAAGCTCGACTCCGAATTGGATCCGGTATTTATGAATGAGTACCTGCAGGATCATGAAACCCAGATACGAGGTATTGGTGTTGGTGACAACGGCAAAATCTATAGTGGCGGAGGTTGGGGTGCTATGGGTGGGCCCACCTCCAGCACTTACCTGATGAA
The DNA here is from genome assembly GCF_035489435.1 of Flavitalea sp. Classification (NCBI taxonomy): domain Bacteria; kingdom Pseudomonadati; phylum Bacteroidota; class Chitinophagia; order Chitinophagales; family Chitinophagaceae; genus Flavitalea; species Flavitalea sp. The sequence goes on along the minus strand of NZ_DATHKG010000117.1, from coordinate 2,598 downwards.
ATTCGGAGCCAACGGCGAAGTTGGGCTTTGCGGCTATCAACCTTATCTTGCAACTTTCCAGGGATTTAACCCAACTCCGGGCACAGTTGATTTTCAGAAAATTTCCCGTACCTACATCCAGGCGACCATAGACGAAAACTTAATTCAGTCAAATACAACTTTTGATATTGATGAAGTGATTTGTGGTGAGTTCGATCCTTGTACCGAAGTGAGGATCCTTGATCCTGGACCAATCTGTACTTTGAATGCTGATAAAACTATCCAGTTTGTTACTAATGCAGACTGCGATAAAAATCCCGAATGGGCCTATGACTCTACTCATGTTAAATTTGTTAGTTCATCGGGTGGTGAAGCAGTATTCCAGTTTATCAAATCAGGTCCAACCTGGGTATTTGCAACAATAAAAACAGACTGTACTGTTTTTATTGACAGTTTAAGACTGCAGGTGGACGAACAACCATCGTCGCTGTTCCTGGGTAATGACACTTTGATTTGCCCCGGTGATTCGGTTCTATTAAATGCAGGCAATAACTATGTTCAATACATCTGGCAGGATGGTTCATACGAAATAACCTACCAGGCAAAAACCGCAGGAGTTTATGTAGTGTATGTATCAAATACCTGTGGTGAGCTTTCTTCTGATGAAATAACTATCACGACTGCAGTATTGCCTAAGCTTTTCAATATTGCCTCTATGGCACCATGTGTAAACGACACCTTTAGCATAACGGCAGAACCTTCTTACCTGGGTTATACCTGGGGTGCGGGTGAAAATCTTACCGGAAATGGAAATAAAGCGATTGCAAAATTTTCATCAAATGCTTCAATCGTATTGTCTGCAGTCTCAGACTATGGCTGTACTGCAAAAGATACGATGGCAATCAATTTGCTTTTTCCAAGGCCAGTAAAACTTGGATCAGATACAACGCTTTGTTTTACGGATTCAATTACCTTCCTGACAGATGGTGGCTATAGTTCATATAAATGGTCAACCGGTTCAACCAATAGTATATTAAAAGTGAATAGCCCAGGCCAGTATGATGTAACTGCACAGGATATGAATGGATGTTTTGCGCGCGATACGGTTGTTGTGAAGAAGTTTAGCCAGATAACATTATCATTGGGTGAAGACAGGGATTTATGTACCAACCAGCCTCTGAAGCTGGATGCCGGTGACTTTAGTGCTTTTCAATGGCAGGATGGCAGCAGCAGCCGCAGCATTAACATACAGGTTGCCGGAATGTATTGGGTGAATATCAGGGATCAGAACAATTGTATTGCATCTGATACGATGAGAGTCAGGAAAGTATTTGAAACACCTGTTTCTTTCCTGAAACCTGTTGATACCATTTGCAGGTTTAGAAATCTTGAATTATTCCCAACGGGAACTTACAAATCCTATCAGTGGAACACCGGTGCAACTACACCAGGAATATCAATTTCAAATGGTGGCACATATAGTCTGAAAGTAACTTCGAAAGATGGTTGTGCCGCAACCGAAACAGTTACAGTTACTGAAAAAGATTGTCTCAATGGTGTTTTTATAGCAAATGCCTTCACTCCGAACCATGATGGCAAGAATGATGTGTTCAAAGCAATGGTTTATGGCCCTGTTGTAAAATACTCCATCATCATCTTCAATCGTTATGGCCAGGTTGTATTCTCAACAAATGATCATTTGAAGGGATGGGATGGATTTTTCAAAGGTATGCCAGCAGAGAATGGTAATTATGTATGGAAATGCGTTTACCAGATGCAGGGCGGGCAGGTGACAGACGTTAAAGGACAGGTGTTGTTACTACGTTGATTTTGGAAAACGTCGTTTTTAGTGGTGAGTTGTGAGTGGTGAGTGAGTTGAAGAATGAATGAGTTGATGTATGAGCGAATTGATGAATCGTTTTACAAACATAGTTCATTGCACTCATAGTTTTCTTTTGTTACTCGGAACCACCATTTTTTCACCCTCTTCTTTTTTCATTCTCTTCTTTTTTTACTCATAATCTTTTGATGGATCGTTACTCAAAAAGTTGTTTTTTATTCATAATCTTTTATTGTATCGTTGCGCTGTTGGGTGATTTTGAGGTCTCTTGTGTTTTTTTGTACGGCTATTGCGGCGAACATGCTTAGTATAAAAGACATGGCATAAAATCCTTTTTCGCTTTTGATGAGCTCCGCATTCCAAAGCCCGACAGTAAGCAGGACTATAGACAGTAACGTAGAGAACCAGGCCAGTCCATAATAGATATTTGTAACGGGAATGTTTTCCATCTGATCCCGAACTGCTTTTTGAACCGAGATCGCGGAAAAAAGTCCGAACATAAGAACGGTGAAATAATATCCTTTTTCATTGAGTTGCATTTCTGCGTTCCATAAACCGATAATAAATGCGGTAATACCGATTAAGAGGGCTGCCCATGAGGCACCGATAAATGCGGATGAGGGTTGTCCGGGTTGTTTTTGCTCCATTTTTAATTTTTATGAACCAAAGCTAATAGCCGGCCAGGACTCAATTTTTGACTAATATCAAAAATGAGTAATCGTTTTGTTAATATAGGTTTGCCCAATGCGGTTGTAAAATGTAAAACTGGTGGCGGCCCG